>CAMWJQ010000186.1 GCA_947174615.1 uncultured Lachnospiraceae bacterium | reverse complement strand
AATACTTTATGCACATTGTGGTATCTATAAATTTTTCCACATACTTTACAAAATATCTCAGAATACATTGACAAATTGATGCAAAAAAATGTAGAATTAAAATTAGGTTGTGTATAATTTGCATAAACATCCGTCAAACAGCCTGGGATGTGATAAAGGAGCGGATACATTGATGTATAGCAAAAATACGATATTGTTAGTTGATGATGAGGAGGTCGTGAAGCAGAGACTTAGGGATGTCATCAAAGATGAATATGAAATACTGGATGCGTCAGATGGACAGGAGGCGCTTGAACTGCTTGCCCAAAATATTAATCAAGTGGCAGTGATTGTGCTGGACTTAATTATGCCAGTTATGGATGGGTTTCAGTTTATGGATGAATTTCGCAGGCATCAGGAGTATGATAATATCCCGGTGATCGTCGCGACATCCAATGAGGACTGGCACTCAGAGCAGAAATGTCTGGAGGCGGGGGTGTGGGATTTTGTAATGAAACCATATAATCCTGTCCTTTTGCGGTTTCGCATCAAGAATGCCATAGACAAGAGCCGCATGATTATGGCGGAGCGGGATGCAGTCACAGGGATTTATACGAAGTTTAAGTTTTATAGATCCGTGCGCAGTATGCTGATGGACGAGACAGAGGAGACGTTTGCATTTGTGCGATTTGACATTGACCGCTTTAAGATGATTAATAATTTTTATGGCATCAAAGAAGGCGATAAAGTATTGAAGAGCGTCGCGCTTGAGCTGAAGAAGATTTCGACAGTGATTGACAAATTTGTCTACGGGCGCGTGGAAAATGATATCTTTGCAGTGTGTATGCCCTTTAAGGAAGAAAATGTGGAGTTATTGGTAAAAGCACTCCAGATCAATCTGAGAAAAGTAAATAAAGATTATAATATTAAGCTTTCATGCGGTGTATATATCATTAAGGATGATTCGGTAGATGTGCCTGAAATGTATGACAGGGCATCTTTGGCAGCAAAGAGCTGCAAGGGAAAATTTGTTCAGAGTCTCGCATACTATGATGAGAGAATGATTGAAAATATGCGCCAGGAGCAGTTTATCATCAATGAGGTGAATCGGGCGATTGATGAGGAACAGTTTGAGGTGTATTTGCAGCCCAAGATCAATTTGGTGACAGACCGTTCATACGGGGCGGAGGCATTGGTGCGCTGGAATCATCCCGAAAAAGGAATGATGTCGCCGGGTGAATTTATCCCCGTCTATGAGCGCAATGGGATTATTGGCAGATTGGACCAGTATATGTGGCGTCATGTCTGTATGCTGCTGCGAAAGTGGCTGGATGAGGGAAAAACACCAAATCCAATCTCTGTAAATGTATCTCGTGTGAATATCTACAACCCACATCTGGTAAAGATTTTCAAGAAACTGCTCACAGAGTTCCAGATTCCGGCGGAATTGCTGAATTTGGAACTGACGGAGAGCGCTTTTATGGAAGCTCAGGATTTGATCATGAATACAATGAGCAGTCTGCATCGTCTGGGGTTTAAGATCATGATGGATGATTTCGGGAGCGGATATTCTTCACTCAATGTTCTAAAGAATATGGAAGTTGATTATCTGAAGGTCGATATGAAATTTTTGCAGGATCAGGAGTTTAACGGTAAAGGTGAAAAAGTGCTGACTTCCGTGATCCGTATGGCGAAATGGCTGCATCTGCCGTCGATCGTGGAGGGCGTAGAGACGATCGATCAGGTCGATTTCCTCAAATGTATTGGCTGTGAATATGCGCAGGGATATTATTATGCAAAGCCAATGCCAGTTGCTGATTATGAGAAGTTTATTGCCAGAGAAGCGGAGATGGGTGCAAAGAGCAGTGCGGATGAGAATACAAACATTGTGAATGAGCTGTGGAATACGCGGTCGAGCATCAGTAAGTTCTTTGATATGCTGGAGACGCCGATCGCTGTCTATGAGTACAGAAATGACAGAATCGAACTGCTTCGGACCAATGCCAGATATGATACGGAAATATTATTTGAAAAAAGTGTGAATGAGCATGAGCATAACCGTAGAATGCAGGCGGAAAATGCACTTTTGAGTGAAGCGTTTGCCAAGATTGTGAAGGGAGATTTCTGTGGTCCTATGGAGTATGAACTGACACAGGATGTCTGGTACCGCGTGACGGTGAAAGTGATCGGTAAGCGGGCAGACACGATGATTATGATGGTTACTTTTTATGAGATCAGTGAATATAGATAAATTTATAGATCATGACATCGGCACGCTCTAGTACGGCAGTCACTTCCGCAGATTCAGTATGATGTGGTGTCCGGAATATTGAAAATTGAGCAGAATCCTGCTGAGAAGGCGGTGAAACGTATCGGCAGGGCTGCAGTCTGTACAGCGGGAACAGCGGATATTCCTGTTGCAGAGGAGGCAGCTCAGACGGCGGAGTATTTCAGAACAGCTGTTATGCGGATTTGCGATGTGGGCGTGAGTGGTTTGCATAGACTGCTGGCAAACGCAGTTCAATGAAGTACATTTTCGTGAGGCAGGCGCAGTGGACTCGATTGTAGATATCATGTCGGCTGCGGTGTGTATGGATTCCCTGAAAACAAAGCATCATATAACAGATGTTGTGGTATCAGCATTATACGAAGGGCAGGGCAGCGTGCGCTGTCAGCATGGTATTCTGCCTGTGCCCGTGCCAGCGACTGCAAATATTCCAGTGAAAAAGAGCGGGAGCAGGGTGTATCCTGAGTACGAGTCTCTCGCGGCAGTCTGCCGGGAGAGAGGGATTGCATATCAGGAAGCCTACAACATCGTGTATGCAGAGTTGAACCAATACAATAACATGGAGACTCACAGAGATATCATAAAGCAGGACAGGAGGTTAAAATATGTCTGACAGAAAGATATCAACAGTTATTTTTGATTTGGATGGTACGCTATTGGATACATTGGAGGATCTGAAGAACGCTACGAATTATGCGTTGAAAACTTGTGGGATGCCGGAGCGCACCTTGGAGGAGGTGCGCCGCTTTGTCGGGAATGGCGTGAAGAATCTTATGATTCGCGCAGTGCCGGACGGCGAGGACAATCCACAATTTGAGCACGCATTTGACACGTTTAAGGAATATTATGGAGTGCACTGCAATGACGCGACAAAAGCGTACAGCGGGATTCCAGAGCTTTTGCGGGAATTAAAAAACAATGGTTATGCAATGGCAATTGTCTCCAATAAGATTGATTCTGCAGTGCAGGATTTAAAGAACAGATATTTTTCACAGGTGGAGGTCGCGATTGGCGACCGCGAGAATCTAAGAAGGAAGCCAGAGCCGGACAGTGTGTTTCTCGCGCTGGAGAAGCTTGGCAGGAGCAGGGAAGAGACCGTGTATGTGGGAGATTCCGATGTGGATTTGGACACTGCCCGAAATGCGGGGATTCCATGCATCAGTGTGCTGTGGGGATTTCGGGACAAGGCATTTTTAATAGCGCATGGGGCACAGACCTTTGTGGAAAAACCAATAGAAATAACAGATGTTTTAAAACGGATGAATCAATAACAGATATAATTAGGTCAAACCAATGAAATTATATGATAAAAAACAGATTGATCAGAGGCGCCTCTTATTTGACAACCGAGCGTTATTCTTGTTGCTGGTACCAATTGTCGTGGAGCAGCTGCTCAACTCTTTCATGGGCATGATTGATACGATGATGGTATCAACCGTTGGCAGTGAGGCAATCTCTGCGGTTTCGCTTGTCGATTCCTTTAATAATTTAATCATTCAGGTCTTTTCGGCGATGGCAGCAGGCGCTGCAATCATATGTTCACAGTATCTTGGCAGCGGGAATGAGCAGGAGACCAACAAAGCAGCCAGACAGGTGGTACTCACGGTGACAGTAATCTCGACGGCGGTGATGCTGGTCTGTCTGTTGGGAGGAGAGCGGCTTCTTTATATGATATTCGGTGAGGTAGAAGAAGAGGTGATGCAGGGCTGCCTTGTATATTTTTTGATTACAGTGGTCTCGTATCCTTTTCTGGCGCTCTTTAGCGTGGGGGCTGCGCTTTTCAGGGCAGGGGGAAATTCCAGCTTTCCGATGAAGGTATCTATTTATTCTAATATATTGAACATTGCAGGAAATGTTGTGCTGATCTATGGTTTCCAATGGAGTGTCGGCGGAGCTGCACTTGCCACGCTGATATCAAGAATTTTTTCTATGACAGTAATTTTTTATGCGCTGCGCAGACCGCGTCAGGTAATTGTAGTCAGAGACTATCTCAAAATCAGACCAGATCTGCCTTTGATCTGGAAGATTATGGCGATCGGAATTCCATCTGGTATAGAGAATGGGATGTTTCAGTTTGGCAAGCTGGCGATTCAGTCTACGGTCTCGACAATGGGGACGGCAGCGATCGCAGCGCAGGCGATGGCAAGTATCCTAGAAGGGCTAAATGGGATGTGCGGGATTGGAATCGGCATCGGGCTGATGACTGTTGTCGGGCAGTGTATCGGCGCCGGCAGGTATGAGGAGGCAAAGTATTATATTGTAAAGCTGACGAAGGCGGCGTGGGTCAGCATTCTGCTCTCCTGTGTTATCGTGTTTGCAATCACGAAGCCTGTCACTTGGCTTGCCGGCATGGAGGCATCATCTGCAAAGCTGTGTTTTGAGATGGTCACAGCGATTACCGTTGTCAAACCAATTGCATGGGTAGGTTCCTTTGTCATATCTTATGGACTGAGGGCAGCTGGGGATGTACGCTTTTCCATGGTCGTCTCCACGATTACCATGTGGTGCTGCCGGGTGGCGTTGTGTATTTTTCTTGTCAGGGTTTATCAGTTTGGACCGATGGCAGTGTGGATTGGCATGTTTGCGGACTGGACCGTCCGTTCAGTGATTTTTACCGGACGCTTTCTGAGTGGAAAGTGGCTGCCTGTAAGCAGGTAAGAGTGAGGTTATGAAAGAAGGGATTTATCGTTGATGACATAGGGACTTTAGAGATTTTGGTTCTGGTTTCTCCGGATTAGGGAATAAGACGATTATGGAGACAGTTATATGAAAGGGGAAAAAACATGATTTATACAGTTACATTAAACCCGTCTCTGGATTATATTGTGTCGATGGACTGCTTTGAGATGGGGATGACCAATCGCACCACGAGTGAGCAGATGTTTCCCGGCGGCAAGGGAATCAACGTCTCGATCGTCTTGCGCAATTTGGGGATAGAGAGCGTTGTGTTGGGGTATACAGCAGGTTTTACGGGAAATCAGATTGAGCGTCAGGTACGTGAAATGGGGCTGTATACTGATTTTATTCATATCAGCGGCGGCTTTTCACGCATCAATGTCAAACTGAAGGATTATGATGGAACGGAGATCAATGGCATGGGACCAGAAATCGAACAGAAATACGTGGATGAACTGTATAGGAAGTTGGATCAGCTCAAGGCGGGAGATCTGCTTGTCCTCGCAGGCAGCATTCCCAAAAGTCTGCCGGATTCGATCTACCGTGATATCTTAGTGCGTCTACAGAAAAAGGGGATTCTCTTTGTCGTGGATGCGACAAAAGAACTGCTTTTGAATGCACTGCCATTTCGTCCGTTTCTGATTAAACCCAACAATCATGAGCTGGGAGAGATCTTTCATGTGGCATTAGATACAAGAGAGGCGGTCGTTCCTTATGCGAAGCTACTACAAGAAAAAGGCGCAGGAAATGTATTGGTTTCCATGGCAGGGCAGGGGGCAGTTCTTGTTGATGAGTCGGGGGCAGTACATATGCTTGCAGCACCTAGGGGGAGACTTGTCAATGCAGTGGGTGCAGGAGACTCCATGGTTGCTGGATTTCTGGCAGGATGGATGGAGAGAGGGGATTATGGATACGCATTTCGCATGGGGGTTGCCGCAGGAAGTGCAAGTGCTTTCTCGGAGGTGTTAGCGACGGGAGCAGAGGTTAGGCAGGTTTATGCAAGCCTGTAGGGAGAGTAGAGTTTTGGGGTAAGATTGTATATAACGGCATTACGATAGGAAACGTGATGGTTTTGAAGGGAGAAAACAAATGAGTATATCAATGACAGATAGGGATTTTCTGCAATATTGGCTCTATGCGGCTTTTCCATGGTGTTTCAGTTTACAACGCTATTTTTCAGAAAATATTCCCTGCACACACAAGAATAAACAAAAGAAGTACAATATTACTGTAGCAGGGCAGGAGATTACAATCTGGATGTACAAGCACCATGTAGAGTACAGAATCGGAGAGCAGGAGTTGTATCAGCCTTGTCTGTCGTACGATGTGGTGAAAGCGCTGGACAATGATGCGTATCTGCTGCTGCTGCCGATTGTGGATATGGCGACATGCGACTACAGGATCGGGTGCGTTCTGCCTGATTTGGAACAGCGATTGTCAGAGATGGCATTACCCAGAGAACGTATAGAGGAGGTGGCATATAGTATCTGCAGCGGGCTTGTGGATGGAAATGGCGCAGAGGATGAACCGCTGTGGATGATTTGGGATGAGACAGAGGAAAGACGCTATGGCGCCTTGTGGTGGCAGGATGCACAGGAACTTCAGCTTTTTACGGAGGACAGTGACATACCATCTGTATATATCACCGCACCGCAAGGGGAAGATGTTTATCTGTGGGCAAGGAAAATGCTCTCCGAGTGGATTTTAAAGTTTGCGGTGATGGCGTAGAGACGTTCCGTTTTCATAGTGTGGATACTTTCCGGGTATTGACTTTTGAACCGCCAACTGTTAACTTAATATATATATAATGTTAACATTAGGAGGAAAAAGCATGACATTTACAGAAGAACTAAAACAAAAAATAGATGCTGGACTGGACATTACCAGAGAGGAAGCGCTTGCGCTTGTAACTGTGCCATTGGAAGAATTGACAACAGCAGCAAATGAACTTCGTGCGCATAAGTGCAAAAACCGGTTTGACTTGTGCACTATCGTAAATGGAAAATGTGGTAAATGCTCGGAGGACTGCAAATATTGTGCACAGAGTGCGCATTATCATACAGACTGCCAAGAGACATATCCGCTACTATCGACAGAGGCGCTTCTGGCAGACGCAAGGCACAACAAGGAACAGGGGGTACTTCGATACTCGATTGTCACATCGGGAAAACGTCTGAGCGATAAGGAGATTGATGCGGTCTGCGAGAGTATTTGCGAAATCCGCAGGCAGGTGGGGATAGAAGTCTGCGTGTCATTTGGACTGTTGGATGAATGGCAGTTTGGCAAAGTGAAAAAGGCAGGCGCATCGAGAGTACACTGTAATCTTGAGTCCTCGCGCAGATTTTTTTCACAAATCTGTACGACGCATACCTATGAGGACAAAATCACCGCGCTGAGAGCAGCAAAAAACGCAGGATTGAGCATATGTTCCGGTGGAATCATGGGATTGGGAGAGACGATGGAGGACCGCATTGATATGGCGCTGGATATAAGGGCGCTCGGCGTAAAGTCTATTCCTGTAAACCTTCTGAATCCTATCAAGGGAACGCCCTATGAAAAGAATGAAATCCTCCCGTATGATGTATTCTGCCGCATCATTGCGATCTACCGCTTTCTCATACCAGATGGATACATTCGGCTTGCAGGAGGCAGAGGGCTTGTGGGTGATCAGGGGGAGCGGTGTTTTCAAAGCGGCGCAAATGCCGCGATATCGGGGGATATGCTCACAACGGCAGGCATCACGGTTGCAACGGATATGGCGTTGGTAAAAAAATTGGGATATGAGGTCATTTTATAATTTTTTAGAGGTATTTTAGAGCTTGATGTGGTATACTGTTTTTAGAAGAAATGTCTGAACACTTATAGGGAGATCTTATAGAAGTT
>CAMWJQ010000185.1 GCA_947174615.1 uncultured Lachnospiraceae bacterium | reverse complement strand
TGTGACAATTTGGACGCGATTCTCAGGATTATTCAAAAAAAATCTACAGGAGGAGCGGGTATGAGTTTCTTTTCATTTTTTAAACGAAAAACATCCAGTCAGATCGCGAAAGACAGGCTAAAGATTTTATTGATATCAGACAGGGTGAACTGTTCTCCTGAAATGATGGAACTAATTAAAAATGATATTGCGCAAGTGATATCAAAGTATATGAAGATTGATGCTGCAAGTATGGAGGTTCAGATTGCCAAGACAGGAAATTCCGTGCGGAATGGCAAAAAAATGCCGGTGCTGTATGCAAATATACCGATATTGGATCTGCGCAGCTGACAGAGTGAAAGACAGGGAAAGGGAAAAATGCTGAAAAGATATAGAATACGGGACTATGATTTTAAATTAATATTATTGTTGATCGCTGTTACGGTGATCGGCATATTGTCCATTGGCAGTGCGAAGCCAGAAGTCCAGAATAAACAGATTCTAGGGTTTGTCATGGGTTTGTTTATCATGATTGTATTATCGTTTTTTGACTATTCCTTTTTCCTGCGTTTTCATTGGATCATCTATGCAGTGAATATCGTATTTCTTCTTATGGTGGTTATCTTTGGAACAGAGGTCAACAATGCCAAACGATGGTTGGAGATTGGCGGAATCCGTTTTCAGCCGTCAGAGCTTTCTAAGATTATGCTCACGATGTTTTATGCCCAATATATCATGAAGCATTGGGAAAAATTAAATACATTAAAAAATATGGCAATGATGATCCTGCTGCTGCTGCCTCCCCTGTATCTGATTTACGATCAGCCGGACATGTCTACGAGTATTGTAGTTGCAATGATTTTCTGCGTTGTATGGTATGTGGGGGGACTGAGCTATAAGTTTATATTTGGTACGCTTGCCATCGCCATTCCTGCTGCAATCATTTTTTTTGTGATGGTGCTGCAGCCGGATCAGACACTGATCAATAGCTATCAGCAGAAGCGAATCCTTGCATGGTTAGAGCCAGAGAAATACGCTCAGACAGTAGCATACCAGCAGACAAACGCCATGATGGCGATTGGGTCTGGTCAACTATGGGGAAAAGGGTTGAACAATACGATGCTCTCTGTGAAAAACGGTAATTCTGTGTCAGAACCAGAGACGGATTTTATCTTTACGATTGTCGGCGAGGAGATGGGGTTTGCCGGCGGATGTGCGGTTGTGATCTTGTTGTTCCTCATCACGCTGGAGTGTTTGAATGTCGCGAGAAAGGCAAAGGATTTGGCAGGGTCCTGTATTGCATCTGGCATGGCAGCGCTTGTCGGATTTCAAAGCTTTGTCAATATCGCAGTTGCCACAGGAATGCTTCCGAATACAGGTGTGCCCTTACCATTTGTAAGCTATGGGCTCACCTCGCTGGTAAGTCTGTATATTGGGATGGGGATTGTGTTAAATATACGATTACAGTGTGTTAGAAAGTATAATAATTAAATTTATATTGGTCAGGTTGCACAAAGACAGGTGAAAATGTTAAATTTTTTTGAATTAAAAGATAAATTATAGATTTTTAGATGCAAAAGGGTTAAAATATTTTTAGATGAATAATTGACAAAGGAAGGTGCAAGGACTATGAATATTGCGTTAATCGCACATGACGGAAAGAAGAAATTAATGCAGAACTTTTGCATTGCTTACAGAGGAATCCTAAGTAAAAATGAATTATATGCCACAGGAACGACAGGAAGGTTAATTGAGGAAGTAACAAACCTGAATATTCACAAATATCTGGCGGGGCATCTGGGAGGAGAACAGCAGATCTGTGCACAGATTGAACACAATCAAATAGACCTTGTTATTTTTTTGAGAGATCCATTAAACTCAAAATCCCACGAACCAGATGTGAATAATGCAGTAAAGCTTTGTGATATGCATAATATTCCGCTGGCAACCAATCTTGCATCAGCAGAGCTTTTGATCAAGTCGCTTGACAGAGGAGATTTAGACTGGCGTGAAATGTACAAATAAATTTTACAGAATAGCATGTGTGCTATTGATTCCTTTTGTAATAGCTGTTAACCTGACAGGATGCAGCGCAAAAGAATACACATTTGCATATGACAGAAACAGAAATAATTCCAGCTTTTCGATCGCATCGCAGACACGTGGAACAACAATGAACGCGTTTGCAGCTGGTTTGTGCGTCGCGGCTGGCGATGTCTCTCAGGGGACGGACGTCGATATGTCCCAAGCAACTGCTGCCGGTCTGTTTGATATTACAACAGGGAAAGTAATCTATGCAAAGAATGTTCATGAGAAGCTGAATCCCGCAAGCCTCACAAAAGTGTTAACTGCGTTGTGCGCATTAAAGTATGGAAATCTGGATGATATGCTCACGGCGACAGAGAATGTAAATATCAGTGAATCTGGCGCTGTTAAACTAGGTATTCAGGCTGGTGATACGATGACAATGGATCAAGCGCTGCATGCGCTGTTATTGAAATCAGCAAATGACGTAGCTGTCATGATTGCAGAGCATGTGGGGGGAAGTGTCGAAGAATTTGCTGCGCTAATGAATGAGACAGCAAATAGTCTTGGCGCAACCAACAGCCATTTTGTGAATCCCCATGGACTGACAGATCCAAACCATTATACCACGGCTTATGATCTGTATCTGATATCCAATGAGGCTTTGAAATATGACAAATTTGTGGAATTGATTCATACTTCAAGTTATACATCTACATATCATGATCGAAATAATAATGAGAAGAATATCGACTTCCAGAATTCGAATGCGTATATTCGAGGAGAAGTATCAGCACCTGATAATGTCACCGTTATTGGAGGGAAAACAGGAACTACAAGTGCCGCTGGAAGCTGTTTGATCATATACGCAAAAGACAAATCAGGCAATCCTTTTATATCTGTTGTCCTGCAGTCGATTGACAAGACAACCATGTACAATGAGATGACAGATTTGTTGAATGAGATTCCGTAATTTTATAATTTGTTATTGTTCCCTTGATTTTTTAGTTGTATTTTTATAAGGATTCATCTATAATTATATTAATGGAATTATTTACTTCATTACATTAATGATACAAATTATAGGAGGTATTGCGTATGGTGCAGCTTATTGTAGGAAAAAAGGGTAAAGGCAAGACAAAAATTATTCTGGATATGGTAAATAAAGAAGTTTCTGCTGTATCTGGAAACATCGTGTATCTTGACAAAGGCAATGATCATATGTATGAACTGAATAATAAGGTAAGACTGATCAATGTGAAGGATTACGGGGTTGCTAATTCAGACGAATTTGTAGGCTTCATTCGTGGTATCGTTTCCCAGGATCATGATCTTGAACAGGTCTATTTTGATGGCTTTTTAAATATTTCATGCCTTGAGAGTGCAGAGAAAGTCGAAGAAGTGTTGAATAAGCTGGAGTCAATTAGCAATACATATGGATTTAAGATTATAGCAAGTATTTCATTAGATGAGACTGAGCTGCCCGAGAGCTTAAAGTCTAAAGTGGTCGTGTCTTTATAATGACTTATTTGTAATAGGGTGTATATGAAGCCTCGGAATAATTCCACCGGGGCTTTTTACATGTTAGAGATAGCAATATGATAGGAGATTAATATTTGTGGCATCCGAAAGTCGGCAGGTACGCAGAAAACAATTAAATAAATCCGGCAGAACCATGAATCGAATAGAACTTGCAATATTCGGCGCAATGACAATCTATATTGTTGCTGTTATTATTACGTATTTTCGGCTGGAACCGATTCAGGGATATGAGATACAAATGGGCTCTTTGTCTGTCGCAAAGACTTATACAGGAATTGCAATCCGTCAGGAGGAGTTGTTAAGATCCCCCTATACAGGTTATATTAATTACTATATCAGAGAAGGTGAGCGCGTTTCTTCAAGGGATACTGTCTACTCCGTTGATGAGAGCGGAAAACTTGCCTCGCTGTTAAATACAGGAAATATGGATGATTCATCATATACAGATGCAGAGCTTTCAGAGCTGCGCTCTGAAGTAATACAATACGACAGGATATTTGACTGCAAGAAATTTCAAAGTGTATATGATTTTAAATATGATCTTGAAGGAACTGTCATCAAACTGGCAAATATCAGTATGTATGAACATATGGAGACATTAAACCAGTCTAGTCTGGGAGGGATGGTCTCTCTGTGCAGTGCAGGTAAGACAGGATATATTGTATACAGTACAGATGGTTATGAGGGGCTTACCCCTGAACAGGTCACACCTGAAATGTTTGACCAGTCAAAATATGAGAAATCCAGAGTCAATAATAATGACTTGATAGAAAAGAATGCAACCGTGGGAAAACTGGTGACAGATGAAAACTGGTCTTTAATCATTCCTGTCGAAAAGGACAGAAGCGCTAAGCTTGAGGAAGAAAAGTATGTCAAGGTAAAATTTGTTAAGACACAAGAAACTTCATGGGGACAGGTGGTTATTCATCACCTTGCAGACGGAGATTATGCACAGTTGATTTTCAACAATTCCTGTGTTGCCTTCTGTACAGACCGATATGTTGATATTGAACTGATTCTTGACGATTTAAAAGGATTAAAAATACCGCTGTCTGCGATTGTCGAGAAAGAATTTTTTATTATTCCTGCGGAATATATGACCAAAGGCGGACCGAACGGAAACTATGGAGTTTTGAAAGAAAAGGCAGATGAAAACGGCAATCTAATCAGTTCGTTTATAGAAACAACCGTATACAGCTCAGATGACAAAGAATTTTATATTGACAGTATTGATCTAAAAGTTGGAGACTACATCTGCAAACCAGATTCACCAGATAAAATGGCAGTTAGCAAGTCGGGCAAACTGACAGGTGTGTACAATATGAATAAGGGATATGCCGACTTTAAACAGATTACGAAATTAGATGAAAACGATGAGTATGCGATTGTCAGTTCAAACACCAAATATGGACTTACTGTTTATGATCGGATTGTGCTGGATGCCTCCAGTGTAAAAAATTATGATTTCACCTATAAATAATCTGAGCAAGAGTGGAGGAATAAAATGGAAAAATACGGAATTAAGGAAAATATAAAAGAAGTAGAAGATTGTATCGCAGCTGCATGCCAGGAATCAGGACGTGTGCCAGAAGAGGTCACGATGATTGCTGTGAGCAAGACAAAACCTGTGGAAATGCTCAGGGAAGCATACGAATACGGATGCAGGGACTTTGGAGAAAATAAAGTACAGGAGCTGCTCGACAAATATGAAGCGATGCCCAAAGATATCCGCTGGCATATGATCGGGCATCTGCAGCGTAACAAAGTAAAATATATCGTGGATAAGGTTGCGCTTATTCACAGTGTAGATTCCCTTCGGCTGGCAGAAGAAATCAGCCGGGAAGCAGTCAAAAAAGACACTTGTGTCAATATTTTAATAGAAGTTAACGTGGCAGAGGAGGAATCAAAGTTTGGCGTAACCTGCAGTGAAGTAAAGCAGCTGGTGCACGAAATCGCAAAATTACCCAATATTCGTGTAAAAGGACTCATGACAATCGCTCCTTTTGTCGAAAATGCTGAAGAAAACAGACCAATTTTTAGTAAATTAAGGAAAATATCGGTTGACATTATGGAAGAAAACATTGATAATATAACTATGGAAATTTTATCTATGGGTATGACAGGTGATTACTCGGTAGCTGTGTCAGAGGGAGCTACCTGTGTCAGAGTAGGAACCGGTATCTTTGGAGTAAGGCAGTACATGCCGTAAAGAAAGGATAATGACTATGGGAGTAATGGACAAGTTTTTAGACGCATTACATTTAAACAGCGAAGAGGAAGACTATGATGAAGATGATTTTTATGATGATGGAGAGATCATTGACAACACAGTCAGAAAACCGATGAAGGTTGTCCGCGATGAGGATGATTATGATGAGCCCGTAGAGAAAGTGAGAAAGCAGTCCCAGAAGGTAACGCCGATCAGGTCTGTTAAGCGTGCACCCGGAAATGGCATGGAAGTATGTGTGATCAAACCAAACAGTATCGAAGATGCAAGGGAGATTACAGAGACACTTCTTGCAAATCGTACTGTAGTATTGAATTTAGAGGGACTAAATGTTGAGATTGCACAGCGAATCATTGACTTTGCATCTGGCTCTACCTATGCGATCAGCGGCAATCTTCAGAAGATTTCGAACTTTATATTTATTATCACACCTGCTTGTGTTGATATCTCAGGAGATTTTCAGGAGATCTTATCAGGTACATATGATGTGCCTATACCAATGTCGCGCAATGTAGTTTAGGAGTTGTTTTCGTATAACGAAAGATGGGCTTCTCACTTGTACTTACAGTGGGAAGTTTTTTATGCATATGGGCATTCAGCCCACAACACCCAAAGGAGGAACTTATGTCACAGCGATTAACAATCAATATGAACAATAAACCCATCTATGATATTGTATATGAACAGGATTTCAATCAACTGGCAAAGGAGCTGGAGCCTTTTGAGATACAGGATAAGAAGCTCTGCATTATCACAGATTCAAGGGTGAAAGGATTTTACGCAGATGAGGTGCGTGATGCGCTGAAAGATAATTGTCAGGAAATTTTTGTCTATGATTTCCCGGATGGAGAACAGAGCAAAAATTTAGATACTGTCAAGAATATTTATGCGTATTTGATACAAAATAAGTTTGAGAGAAAGGATCTGCTGCTGGCGCTCGGCGGGGGTGTGGTAGGCGATACAACGGGGTTTGTAGCAGCTACATATCTTAGAGGTGTTGATTTTGTGCAGATTCCAACGACGCTGCTCGCACAGGTGGACAGTAGCATCGGGGGTAAGACAGGCGTAGATTTTGACCAGTATAAGAATATGGTAGGAGCCTTTTATATGCCTAAATTGGTATATATGAATGTGTCAACACTCAAGACGCTTGATGACAGACAATACTACTCCGGCATGGGTGAAGTTTTGAAGCATGGGCTTATCAAGAGTGCAAGTTTTTATGAATGGATTATTGATAACCTTTATGAAATTCACGACAGAAATCTTGATACACTTGAGGATATGGTCTATAAAAGCTGTACCTGCAAAAAGCTTGTTGTCGAGAAAGATCCGACAGAAAAGGGCGAACGCGCAATCTTAAATTTTGGTCATACGATTGGTCACGCCATCGAAAAGGCGAAGAATTTTGAATTGATGCACGGAGAATGTGTCGCACTTGGGTGCATTGTGGCGGCGTATATTTCATGGAAAAGAGAGCTGCTGTCAAAGGATGAGTTTTATGAAATCCGTGATATGTTTGTACCGTTTAATCTCCCAATCACAATAGAAGATATTGATCCAGAAGAGATTTATAACCTGACGACTTCCGATAAAAAAATGGAAGGAGACAAGATCAAATTCATCCTGCTGAAAAAAGTAGGAAAGGCTATGATTGACACCACTGTCACCAAGGAGGAAATGATCGCTGGAATCAATGAAATCTATTTTACAGACGAGGATTGGGATTCGTAAAAAAGGATTCGTATAAAGAAATGAATAAGAAAAAGAAGAGATTACTGTTAATTGATGTGCTGTTAATGTTTTTATTGATTATGGCAGATCAGATCACCAAATATTTAGCAATTATAAACCTGCGAAATCATGAACCGTGGGTGCTCTGGGATGGCGTATTTGAGCTGCACTATCTGGAAAACCGCGGTGCAGCATTTGGGATGCTTCAGGACCAAAAGATGCTTTTTATCTTGATTGCCATGATTATCCTGGCAGTTATTGTGTATGTGCTGTTCAAGACGCCTTATCAGAAAATGTATACGAAACTGCACAGTACGCTTGTGTTGATCGCGAGCGGTG
>CAMWJQ010000184.1 GCA_947174615.1 uncultured Lachnospiraceae bacterium | reverse complement strand
AACCGTGCGCGGCAGATCTACAAGTGTTTTGGCTGCGGTGAGGGCGGGAATGTGATCACGTTTGTGATGAAGTATGAGAACTGTACATTTCCTGAGGCGTTGAAAATGCTTGCGGAGAAAGCGGGGGTGGAGCTTCCACAGGCAGAGTACTCAGAGGAGGCGAAGCGGCGTGAGAGCCGGCGGCTGCGGCTTCTGGAAGTTAATAAGGAGGCGGCAAAATTTTATTATGTGCTTCTTCGAAATGAGCGGGGTGTCAAGGCAAAGGAGTATTTGGACAAGCGTCGGCTCTCTGATGAAATATGCAAAAATTTTGGGCTGGGATATGCGCCTGCAAGGGGCGAGGAGCTGTTGGCGTACCTGCATCAAAAAGGATTTGCGGATGATCTGATCCGCGATGTGGGTCTTGCCAAGATGGATGAGCGCCGCGGAACGACGACACAGTTCTGGAACAGGGTTATGTTTCCGATACAGGATATCAACCATCGCGTCATAGGTTTTGGCGGACGTATTATGGGGGATGGAGACGGCGGTCCTAAGTACCTAAATTCACCGGAGACAGAAATCTTTGACAAGAGCAGAAATTTATATGGCATGAATTATGCGCGCACTGCAAGGACTGGGAATATTATATTATGTGAGGGGTATATGGATGTGATCAGTATGCATCAGGCAGGCTTCACACAGGCGGTGGCGTCGCTGGGAACAGCGTTTACACCGGGGCAGGCAGGATTGATCAAGAAATATACCAGAGAGGTACTGTTGGCATACGACAGTGACGGAGCAGGTGTGAAGGCGGCGCTGCGCGCGATACGGATTCTTCGGGATGCGGGGATGTCTGGCAGAATAATCAATATGTCGCCGTACAAAGATCCGGATGAATTTATCAAGAATCTGGGGCAGGAGGCTTTTCAGGAGCGTATAGACCATGCAGAGAATGCTTTTTTATTTGAGGTTCGGATGCTGGAGCGGGAATTTGACTTAAATGACCCAGAGGGAAAGACCAATTTTTATAATCAGATTGCAAGGAAGCTCTGTGATTTTAGTGAGGATGTAGAGCGGGAGAATTATCTTGAAGCAGTGGCGGAAAAATATCATATTGGATTTGATAATCTTAGAAAGCTTGTTGTAAATATGGCGGCTAAGGCAGGAGGATATGCGATGCAGACGATAGAGCGTCCAAAGTCAGGCATACAGAGTAGAAAGAAAAACACCCCCGAGGAGAATGCCAAAAAGTCCCAGCGGCTGCTGTTGACATGGCTGACAGATTATCCCCAGCTCTATCCTAAGATTAAATCGTTTTTATCTGCAGAGGATTTTACGGTAGAGTTGTACAGCAAAGTTGCAAAGCGGATGTTTGAAGATATTGAGAAGAATGAACTCAATCCTGCGGGCATCATCAATATGTTTGAGGAGGAAAAGGATCAGAGTGAGGCGGCATCTCTGTTTACGACAACGCTGCCGGAGTTGGAGAGTGATCAGGAGCGGGAGAAAGCTTTTCACGATATCCTTGTGAGCGTGAAAAAAAACAGCTATGAATACTATTCGGCGCGTTCCGGCGCAGACCTGTCAGCGCTCAGTAAGGTAGTAGAGGGGAAAAAAGCGCTGGAAGAACTTAACAAAACGCATATTTCTTTAAATTAAGGATAAAAATAATATGGTATGGAGGATTGACCAGAATGGATGAAAACACACAAGCAAAATTTGATGCGAAATTAAAGGAGCTGCTGGCGGTTGCTAAGAAGAAGAAAAATGTGTTGGAATATCAGGAAATCAACGATTTTTTCAAAGATATGCCGCTTGAGGAGGAACAGTTTGAGCGCATCCTCGAGCTTCTCGAACAGAACAATGTAGATGTGCTGCGCATTACGGATGATGATGATCTGCCTGATGATGACCTGCTTCTTGTGGACGACGAAGAGATGGATATGGAAAATATTGATCTTTCTGTGCCAGACGGCGTCGGAATTGAGGACCCTGTCAGGATGTACCTCAAGGAAATCGGAAAGGTACCTCTTTTGAGCGCTGATGAGGAGATTGAGCTTGCAAAGAAGATGGAGCTTGGAGATGAGGAGGCGAAAAAAAGACTTGCGGAGGCAAATCTTCGTTTGGTTGTGAGCATCGCCAAGCGGTACGTCGGGCGCGGCATGTTGTTTCTGGATCTGATACAGGAGGGCAATCTCGGACTGATTAAGGCAGTGGAGAAGTTTGATTACAGAAAAGGGTATAAGTTCTCCACCTATGCGACATGGTGGATTCGCCAGGCGATCACGAGGGCAATCGCCGATCAGGCAAGAACGATTCGTATACCAGTGCATATGGTTGAGACGATCAACAAACTGATCCGGGTGAGCAGACAGCTGCTTCAGGAGCTGGGCAGAGAACCGACTCCTGAGGAGATTGCCAAGGAGATGAATATGCCAGAAGAACGTGTGCGTGAAATCCTCAAAATTTCTCAGGAGCCTGTGTCTTTGGAGACACCAATCGGTGAGGAGGAAGACAGTCATCTCGGTGACTTTATACAGGATGATAATGTTCCAGTACCTGCAGATGCTGCTGCTTTTACGCTGTTGAAGGAACAGTTGGTTGAGGTGCTTGACACATTGACAGACAGGGAGCAGAAAGTGCTCAGACTGCGTTTTGGTCTGGATGACGGCAGGGCACGCACTCTTGAGGAGGTAGGCAAAGAGTTCAATGTCACAAGAGAGCGCATCAGACAAATTGAGGCAAAGGCACTCCGCAAACTGCGTCATCCTTCAAGAAGCCGCAAGCTGAAAGATTTTTTGGATTAGGAGAATGTTGAATGCTGTTATCGGATAGAATGAGGGCTGTGGTGGAGCTGGTACAGCCCTGTAAAAGTATCGCTGATATCGGCTGCGACCATGGGTATGTCGCGATGGAGCTTGTCAGGAGCAAGATCTGCAGACATGTGATTGCGATGGATGTTCATAGTGGACCGTTGGACAGGGCAAGGCAGAATATTGCTGATTATGACATGCAGGCGTATATAGAGACTCGGCTGTCTGACGGTGTCAGCGCATTACAGGAGGGTGAGGCGGAAGGAATCGTCTGTGCAGGCATGGGCGGCAGGCTGGTCATATCCATACTGGAACAGGGAAAAGAGCTGGTCGGCGCCATGAAACAGGTTATCCTGCAGCCACAGTCAGAACTGGCGGAGGTAAGAAGATATCTGCGGAAAAAGGGGTTTTTGATAGACCGGGAGGATATCATATACGAGGATGGAAAGTATTATCCGATGATGCGTGCACTGCCCGGCGCATTTGGCAGACTCGAGTGGCAGATTGGCGGAAATCTTGAGCAGAAATGCAAGCAGAGCGGCGTGTATAGAAACGGGATTCCCGCGTATAGGCAGCCGTTTGACGTCTCTGAGATATCGAAGGAAGAAGTTAAGCGCATGACAAGAGTGCAGGATACATATGGTCCATGTCTGCTGGAGATGGCGCATCCTATTTTAAAGAGATATCTGTTGTGGCAGAAGGCGAATTTGGAGTGTATCAAAAGAGGTCTGCTTTGTCAGCCGCAGATGAGTGACAGACAGCGCAGCCGTCTCGAGGAGATTGATGAGAAGCTGAGTGACATTGTGTTTTGTCTGTATTGTTATTATACAAAAGCTTTTTTATAAAATGGAGATATAAAATGAAATGCGATGAGATTATAGAAAAACTCGAGTCTCTTTCTCCGGCGTCGTTTGCGGAGGAGTGGGACAATGTCGGTCTGCTTGCGGGCAGGCGCGACAAGGAGGTCAAAACAATATACATTGCGCTGGATGGGTCAGATGAGGCGGTAAAGGAGGCAGTGCGTCTCGACACGGACCTGCTGCTTACGCATCATCCGCTTATTTTTAAGAAGATGGGCAGAATTACAACAGATGATTTTATTGGGAGACGGATTGTTGAATTGCTCAGAAATGATATCAGTTATTTTGCCATGCATACGAATTTTGACGTGATGGGCATGGCGGATGCAGCAGCAGATCGGTTGTCGCTGCAGGACAGACAGGTGCTGAATGTCACTTATGAGGAGACTTGTGCGAAGGAGGGTTTTGGCAGGGTAGGGCGCCTTGGAAAGCGTATGAGTGTGGCAGAATGTGCGGCGTTTGTCAAGCACAGGTTTGATGTGCCAAATGTCAGGGTGTATGGAGAGCTGGAGGATATTGTTGAGATGGCAGCAGTGATGCCCGGCTCTGGGGGCAGTTTTATACGCGATGTTCTCAAGGCAGGTGCGGATGTGATGATCACAGGGGATATCGATCATCATGAAGGGATTGATGCAGTGGCGCAGGGGATTACGATCATTGATGCGGGGCACTATGGCATTGAGAAGCTCTTTATTGCTTATATGGAGGAGTTTATCAAGAAAGAGCTGCCGGAGCTTACAGTCTATACGGCAGCGATCAAAGAGCCTTTTGTGGTTGTGTAGAAAGGAGAAGAGCTGATGGGGGTAAATAACGAAAAAATACAAAGCTTTCAGGTGACAGTAAACGGGAAGAGCAGAGCTTACCCCGTGGGAATTACCTTTGGTGAGATTGCCAGTGTGTATCAAAAGGAGTATCCATATCCGATTGCGCTGGCGGTCAGAAATGGAAAGATCAAGGAGTTGTTCAAAAAAGTGGATCAGGACTGCACCGTGGATTTCCTCACACTGGCGGATGATACGGGACATAAATCCTACAACCGCACAGCGACGATGATTCTCATGAAAGCGATTGATGATGTGGTTGGGACTGATAAGGTTGAGCAGATCAAGATGGAATTTGCGATTGGAAATGGCTATTATTGTGCCAAAAAGGGCGATTTCGAGATCACAGATTCGCTTGTTTCCCAAATTAAGGCAAAGATGCAGGAGTACATAGATAAAGATTATTGTATCATCAAAAAGTCCATGCCAATAGAGGAGGCAAATGTTCTCTTTACACGGCAGAAGATGACAGACAAGGTGAGTTTGTTCCGCTACAGGGGCAGTTCGAGCGTCAATGTCTATAACCTTGATGGCTATTATGATTATTATTATGGATTTATGCTGCCCAGCACAGGATATGTGCGGTGCTTTGATCTGCAAAAATATGAGGACGGCATGGTGCTGATACTGCCAAACAGGTCAAATCCTACAAAGCTGGATGAATTTAAGCCCTTGCCAAAGCTGTTTAAATCAATGGAAATCGCATCAGACTGGGGCGAAAAGCTTGGTGTTGACACAGTGAGCGACTTGAATGATGAGATACGAAAGAGCAGATTTAATGAGCTGGTGCTGGTGCAGGAGGCGCTGAAGGAGCGCAGAATCAGTGAGATTGCATCGGATATCGTGTCGCGCGGCGGAATCAAATTTGTCATGATCGCAGGACCCTCTTCGTCGGGAAAGACTAGCTTTTCGCACAGATTGTCTGTACAGCTTCGGACACATGGACTGACACCGCACCCCATTGCTGCGGACGACTATTTTGTAGATCGGGAGAATACACCCAGGCAGCCGAATGGTGACTATGATTTTGAGTGTCTTGAGGCAATTGACACACAGAAGTTTAATGAGGATATGTGCGCGCTGCTGGCAGGAGAACGCGTGGAGCTGCCAACCTTTAATTTCGTGACAGGAAAGCGTGAGTACAAGGGCAATTTCAAGCAGCTTGGTCCTGATGATATACTTGTTATAGAAGGAATTCATGGACTGAATGACAAAATGTCCTATGAGCTTCCGGCAGACAGCAAATATAAAATATATATCAGCGCGCTCACAACGCTGAATATTGATGAACATAACCGCATTCCGACCACGGATGGCAGGCTGCTGCGCCGTCTGGTGCGGGACGCAAGAACGCGGGGCGCTACAGCAAAGCGCACGATTCAGATGTGGCCCTCTGTGCGCAAGGGTGAGACGGAGAATATCTTTCCATTTCAGGAAAGTGCGGACGCGATGTTTAACTCTGCGCTGATCTATGAGCTGGCTGTACTGAAGCCATATGCGGAGCCGCTGCTTTACAGTATTGAAAAGGGAGATCCAGAGTATTTTGAGGCAGTGCGGCTTTTGAAGTTTCTGAGCTATTTTCTTGGCGTTGGGACAGAGGAGCTTCCGAAAAATTCGATTGTGAGAGAGTTTGTGGGGGGGAGCTGCTTTAAGGTGTAATATTATTTGATTCAATATATAGTCAGTTTTTGTCAGTGCAGTTTTAGAAGAAATGCTTGAAAAAGTAAGGAAACCATTATATAATAATACGGCAACTGTAGTAAATGATCGCGGCTTATTGGCGTTTCGTCAATAGGGTGAGGAAAGTCCGGGCTTCACAGGGCAGGATGCCGGATAACGTCCGGTGGAGGTGACTCCAAGGCCAGTGCAACAGAAATATACCGCCGAAACGGGACTTTGTCTCGTTCTGGTAAGGGTGGAAAGGCAGTGTAAGAGACTACCGTGTGGCTGGTAACAGCCATAGCCATGTAAACCCCATCCGAAGCAAGACCAAACAGGGAACGATAGATTTGCCCGGTCTGTTTCCAGGTAGGTCGCTTGAGGCTGATGGCAACGTCAGTCCTAGATAGATGATCATTCGTGCTGCTGCGAATGCGGCAGCGCTGACAGAACCCGGCTTATCGCTGCGGTTGCCAATGATGATACTCTGGTTTCGAATACCAGAGTATTGTTGGTGTAGGATAATTGTTTCAGCATAGGAGAGAAATACAAAAATCAGAGGTACATTTATGAAAAGAAGAAAAAAGAAAATATATGCTGTGGTGTTGGCAGTGTCAGCGGTTACAATTATTTATTTTGGGTTTGTATTGTTTTTTACAAAGCATTATTTTTTCAATACCATTATTAATGGAGAGAATTATTCTGCAGATTCAATCAATAGTGTACAAAAACATATCCTTGATACCTCCAGTGACTACGTGTTGGAAATCAACGGGCGTGACCAGTTGACGGACACGATCACTTCGGCAGACATTGCACTGCGGATGGATGTCGGAGATGCATTTATGGATATTATTGATGAGCAGAATGCTTTCAAATGGCCGGTTTCGATATTTCGAAAATCAGAATATACCGTGGATACTTTGGTTACATATTCAAAGGAGGAGCTTGAGCGCAAGATTGATACGCTCTGTTTCTTCAAGTCAGAAAATATCAGACAGCCGCAAAATGCTTATCTGAGTGATTATACTGAAGATGGATTTCAGATCGTTCCGGAGGACAAAGGGACCGTGCCAATCCGCGAGAAGATCTATGACACGGTGGAGGAAGCAGTACAGATGCTTGCTGCGACGGTAGACCTAGATGAAAAGGGCTGTTATAAGGATGCGCCGGTCGCTTCTGCGAACAGTGCGCTGCAAGAACAGTGTGAACAGTTAAACCACATGACAGGCGTTGAGATTACCTATACCTTTGGGGATGAGGTTGAGGTGCTGGATGGAAATACGATCAAGGATTGGCTGGTAATGGAGGATGACACGCTGGACGTGGACCCTGCACTGGTGAGGGAGTATGTCAATACGCTCTCACGCAAATATGATACATGGGGCAGAAAACGTGAATTTCGGACAACGAATGGGGAAACGATCACGATAGCAGAGGGTGCTTACGGATGGTGGATGAACCGCCCGGAGGAGACAGAAGCGCTCGTCGAACTGATTCGAAACGGTAAAAGTGAGGAGCGAACCCCGATCTATCATGCACAGGCAGCACAGTATGGTGAAGATGATATCGGAGACAGCTATGTGGAGATTGATCTTACAAGCCAGCATTTGTGGGTCTATGAGGATGGCGTACTGGTGGAGGAAACGGATTTTGTATCAGGCAATGTGAGCAGAGGATACAATACGCCGGTTGGGATCTATGGCATTACATATAAAG
>CAMWJQ010000183.1 GCA_947174615.1 uncultured Lachnospiraceae bacterium | reverse complement strand
ACAAGGACTATGAAGCAGACGACTTTGCCGCTTCCCTCGTCAAAAAGTTTGAATCCCCACAGCTTGAAACCTATGTCCTCACCAAAGACCACGATTATTTCCAGTTAGTGAGCGAACACACAAGACTGTGGCGCGTCACAGACAAGGATAAAGTCAAGGACATGCAGCAGCGCTATGGACTCTGCGCTGGCAAGGAAGGCTATACTTCCCTCCCGGCAGGCATCTTTGAGTACACTGCCGATACGGTTTATTCAGAAGAAGGCGTATATCCTGAAAATATTGTCACGCTGCTCTCCATCACAGGCGATCCCGGCGATGGGATTCCCGGCTGCAAAGGCGTCTCCTCAGCAGCAGCTCCGCTTGTCAATGAATATGGTTCTCTCGACGCCATCTACACGGCAATCGAGGACTGCGAGGGAAACAAGAAGAAAGAGAAGGCGCTCACCGATTTCTGGAAAAAGAACCTTGGCATTGGGAGAAGCCCGCTCAATGCGTTAAAAGAAAATAAAGAAACCGTCTATCTAAGCTATCAGCTCGCCAAGATGAAAGACGATATCCCCATCGCGCAGACATTGGAGGATTTCGCGCTGCATATTGATAAAGCTGCCTTAAAACAAGCGCTTACACACTATGAGATGAACAGCCTGATTACGGAATTACGATTGTAAACAGACAGGCGCATGAGTGGGGGTAAACCTATACTCATGCGCCTATTGATTATAATGTCTCAAACGTCTCCCGAATCGCCTTAATGAAATCCAAGCTGTTCAGAATTACTGGATGCTCACAGGTTGAGATCAGCGACAGACTCTTTGTCATTTTGCCGTCCTCCACTGTCGTGATACATGCCTTGTCCAGCTTATCTGCAAATTCCTGAAGCTCCTGAATGCCATCGAGTTCACCGCGCTTGCGGAGTGCGCCTGTCCATGCGAAGATTGTCGCGATCGAGTTCGTAGAAGTCTCCTCACCCTTCAAATGCTTGTAATAATGACGCTGCACCGTTCCATGTGCTGCCTCATACTCATAGACACCGCTCGGTGATACCAGCACCGAAGTCATCATGGACAAATCTCCGTATGCCGTCGCAACCATATCAGACATGACATCCCCATCATAGTTTTTGCATGCCCAGATAAATCCGCCTTCAGAACGAATCACGCGCGCAACAGCATCATCAATCAGTGTATAAAAATATTCTATGCCCAGCTTCTCAAACTGCTCTTTATACTCTGCATCATATATTTCCTGGAAAATATCCTTAAATGTATGGTCATATTTCTTGGAAATGGTATCTTTGGTCGCAAACCACAAGTCCTGCTTTGTATCAATGGCATAGCCAAAACATGCTCTTGCAAAGCTCGAAATCGATGCCTTAGTATTATGAATGCCCTGAATGATTCCGGCACCCTCAAATTGATGAATGAGCTCTCTTGTCTCCGTTCCATCCTCCGCTGTAAATACCAGCTCTGCCTTTCCCTTTCCCGGAATCTTGATCTCTGTATTCTTGTACACATCACCATAGGCATGACGTGCAATTGTAATGGGCTTGGTCCAGTTTTTTACATAAGGTACGATGCCCTTGATTAAAATGGGCGCACGAAATACTGTTCCGTCCAGAATTGCTCTGATCGTGCCGTTTGGGCTTTTCCACATTTCCTTGAGATTGTACTCTGTCATTCTGGCTGCATTGGGCGTGATGGTCGCACATTTGACTGCCACACCATATTTCTTCGTCGCCTCCGCAGAATCCACGGTCACCTGGTCATTCGTCTCATTGCGATACTCCAAACCAAGATCATAGTACTCTGTCTTTAAGTCCACATATGGAAGAATCAGCTCGTCCTTAATCATCTTCCAGAGGATTCGGGTCATCTCGTCCCCGTCCATCTCTACCAAAGGTGTTGTCATTTGAATTTTTGCCATACTTGTCTCCTCCTATTTTGAATCCGTTTATTCGTGTTTTGTGCTCAAACCACATTTTACCATATTTCGATACGCATTACAAATATGTTCGTCCGCAAGTTTTTCCGCAAGCTGGGCATCACCGTCGCGCATCGCTTCCATAATGCTCTTGTGCTCCTGCACAGCCGCCGCGCTCCTCGCCTTATCGGAGAGTGTCTGCTGCCGTTCCTTCTGTACATACTGGTGAAAATCCTTCAACAGATGGATCAGCATCTTGCTCTCACACGCCTCATACAGATGCAGATGAAACCGATTGTCCAGATCGATCAACTGTTCGTAGTGTTCCTTGGACAAATGAAATTCACTCAGCAGAATAATCTCTTCTAATTCCTCGATTTTTTCCTTTGTGATCTTCTCCGTAGCCCATCTTGCGCACAGTCCCTCCAAAAGCGAACGGATCTCATAGATATCTGCCACATCTGACGCAGAAATTCCCGTGACATATGCCCCTTTGTTCGGCACAATCCGAATCAGTCCTTCCAGCTCGAGCTGTCGGAATGCCTCGCGCACCGGTGTCCTGCTCACACCGAGCTCCTCCGCAATCGCCGCCTCTTTCAGCTCATCATTCTCCTGATATGCACCATTGAGAATAGATTCCCGCAGTTTCCGAAACACCCTGCCCCGCAGTGAATACTTGTCCGATGCATCATGATTGACATCATACTCACACATTTTTGCCACCTCGTCATTGATTTCCCAGCGTGACACCGAGTGTCTCACAGCCCTCACCGATCACGGCAAGCAGCTCATCATCTGTAAGTACCGTTACCCTGCCGCTCTCGTACTCTGTATCCACCCAAGCTTTTACATACGCGACAAGCTCTGATGATTTGCTGATCTTCTCATTGTCATTTAACTTGTAATACGTATTGATCCAGTGCGCGATGCCTGCAAGTCCTGATGTGTTGGACACTGCACAGAGTACCGGACGTTTGAGAAACTTCTCCGTGTCAAAGATATTATAAATCTCCTCGTTCTTTAACAACCCGTCTGCATGAATACCTGCTCTTGTGACATTAAAGTTCTTGCCGACAAACGGTGTCCGTTCTGGAATATGATATCCAATCTCCTTCTCATAATACGCCGCAAGCTCTGTAATAACGGTGGTATCCATGCCATTTAACGTACCTTTGAGCTGAGCATACTCAAAAATCATCGCTTCGAGCGGTGTATTTCCAGTGCGTTCCCCGATGCCAAACAGCGATGTATTAACCCCTGAACATCCATACAGCCATGCAGTCGTCGAATTTGTGACTGCCTTATAAAAATCATTGTGCCCATGCCATTCAATCCATTTGTGCGGCACACCTGCATGGGTATACAATGCATAGATAATCCCCTGCACACTCCTGGGAATAACTGCACCCGGATAATTCACGCCATACCCCATTGTATCACAGGCACGCACCACAATCGGAAGCTGATACTGCTCCGACAGCCGCATCAGCTCCTGACAGAACGGAACCACATATCCATAGATATCTGCTCTTGTGATATCTTCCAAATGACACCGCACGCTGATACCTTCCTCAAGACAGTCCCGCACCACTGACAGATAATGCTCCATCGCCTGCCGCCTCGTCATCCTGAGCTTCAGGAAAATGTGATAATCCGAACAGCTCACAAGGATTCCTGTCTGTTTCATGCCAATCTCCTTGACCAGCTTGAAGTCCTCTTTGCTTGCACGTATCCATGATGTCACTTCCGGAAACTGATAACCGCGCTCCATACATTTATAGACAGCATCCCTGTCCTTCTGGCTGTACAGAAAAAACTCACTCTGACGTATCATGCCGTTCGGACCGCCCAGCCTGTGCAGATAATCATAGATTGTGACAATCTGCTCTGTGCTGTACGGCGCCCTTGACTGCTGCCCGTCGCGAAACGTTGTGTCCGTTATCCAGATCTCCTTTGGCATATTGTGCGGAACAACCCTGTCATTAAAAGGTATCTTTGGTATTTCATCATAGGGAAACATATTGCGGAATGCATTGGGCTTCTCCACATCCTGTAATTGATACATATGCTCCTCTATCTGCAAAAGATTGTTGTGTTCATTCATGGTAATGGGTCGGTTTTCAAAATATTCATTCTTGTCTGCCATCACTTTACCTCCTCAGTTTTTCATATAAGCACCCGGCGTTTTATAACGCGCAAGTGCATTTTTGTATTATTGTATACAAATATACAGTTATTGTCAATATGTAAATCGAAAGTTTAAAAGATATTAAAAATAACCTTGTGCAAGCAGTTTGTCAATTCGAAGCATTCCAGCTCCCTGCACACCCCAGCTCTGTCCCATATCCATTGCTGACCCCAGCAGCAGGCGCCGTAACTCACGATTGGTAAGTTGAGGATATTTTTGGAGACACAGCACACATGCACCGCTGACAATGGGTGCCGACATGGAAGTGCCGCTCTTAGAAATATACGGCGTCGTCCGAAAATGAGTGCCGCATGACACAATATCCGTTCCCGGCGCTACGATATCTGGTTTTTTCAGAGGATTAATCAGGTTGATAATGGAGGTATCTTTTCCGGGTCCCCTGCTGGAGTACTCATTGCAGAGCCGCCCGCTCTTTGGTTTGTAATCACCGTCATGACATCCCACACAGACACATCCCCCACATTCACCGATTGGTGAGAGTGTCATAGGATTTGGTCCCTTATTTCCTGCCGCTGCAACAATCATCATATTTTCATCCCACAAATATCGAATATATTTTCGGAACTGTTTCCAATCTTCTGGGTCAATGCCATCTTCTGATTCCATCTCGATGGATATATTGAGCACCCTGATCGGAATCGTTTTTATTAGTTCCGAGATCCAGATTAAACCTTTCGTCAGATTTTTGAGGCTGCCGCCGCCCTCTTTGTCCAATACCTTTCCACATACCAGCATACACTCCGGCGCAATTCCCCGATATCTCCCTCTGGACACTGCTCCGCTTCCAGCCAGAATCCCAGTCACATGCGTTCCATGCCCATTGTCATCATAAGCTGTACTCTTATTCGACACAAAATCCTTAAATACTGCAATCCTTCCCCGCAAATCCGGGTGTGCTGCCACACCACTATCCAATACTGCTGCATACACGCCTTTTCCCGTATAAGGCTTTACATCTCTATGGTCACAGCCAGTCATTCTGCGTACTCTATCCATGTTCATTCCCTCTGTAATGATCTGACACGCAAATCATTACGTTGTATCTTCACATTAATATATGTTGGGAATGCTTTAAAGTACACAAAAGGACTTCTCTTTTTGAGAAGCCCTCTTAACTGCTATTCTTAAACGCTATTCATTGCGGATCGCCGCAAGCGGACTCAGCCGCATCGCCCGCAGAGACGGGATGAATCCTGCAATCATACCGATCACGATGGCAAACACGATCGCGAGCGGACTCAGCCACAGCGGAATCCGACAGATCGCGCCCGAGATGCCCATATTGGCAGTTGCCTCGCTTCCGGCTACCAGTCCGTTGATTGCCAGACTCAGCCCATAGCTGAACCCGACGCCGACCACACCGCCGATAAAGCCAATAAATCCAGCCTCCATCAAAAATAGTCCCTGTATATTGCGGATATCGCAGCCCAGCACCTTCATGACGCCAATCTCCTTTGTACGCTCATAGATGGACATCATCATGGTATTGGTGATACTGATCGCCGCTACCAGCATGGCAACTGCACCGATCGCACCAAGTACTGCCTGTATCATATTCATTGTGTCAAGCTCCTGCTGTATCCACTCTGCGGAGCTGTATGCATTATAACCGCTGTCTTTCAGCCAGGTCGTCAGCTCCGTCACATTTGCCATGTCATCGACCTGAACAATGATTTCTGAATAGAATAGTTCATTGTATGGTTTTCCATTCTTTCTGGTTGGCTGTCCCGGTATCGGATTTTTCTTGAAAACGCGTTTCAGCTCTGCCTTCAGCGCCTCCATATTGCAGAGTATGCTCTGACTGTTATTGTTATTCCACTCTCCAAGCTCACCCTCCATGATACCGCACGCCTCGATCAGATACTTCTTGGGCTGCTTGACCGGCGTGCTGTCCGGACCGCTGCTGCCTCCTTGAGACTGCCAGTATGCATCCATATCAAAAATAACAAATATAGGATCTTCCATCAGATCAATATCCGGCGCCTCCCCTGTCTCCCAGAAAGAATACGTGTATGTTTTTTCTACATAAAAATTTGTGAGCACGTTATTTCCATAGAAAAATTGCAGCTCCGTGTCCGAATCCGGCAGTTTTCCCTTTCCAATCGGTACATCCATCGTCTCGAACTCTTCTTTCGTAACACCGTAGATATCAAGATGCCCTGCATATTTTCCGACTTTTGCCAGAGCCGAGATATTCAGCCGGGGATAGACATCTTTGACATGCTCCATCCCCCGAAGCTGCTGAACAAACGCATCATCAAGCCGTTTCTCTTCATCCTGACCGCTGCCGCTGCTGCTGGTGGAAAAATAATATCCGCCGCCGGAAATCTGTATCTGTGTCATAGAGCTGTAATTGGCATAATTATCCAGCATAGACTCTTTGAGACCATTTCCGAGCGCAACCATCACAACAATGGAGGTAATACCAATCACCACGCCCAGCACGGTCAGCACGGTACGAAGCTTTCGTTTCCACAGATTAGAGATGCTCATGCGCAATAAATCAAAGAATTTCATTATTTATCATCCCCATCCAGTAAATCCATATCCTCCTGATGCTTTTTCGCCTTTCTCTTTTTAGAGACAATCACGATTACTGCCACAATCACTGCCACTGCCGCAGCGCCGCCAATAATTCCAATCAGCGGAACTCCCTTCTTTTTCGTCTCTTCCTCCATCGGCTCCATCGGCATATCCTCCATCATACCATCATCCATCATCATCTCATAGACCAGCAGATTCAGATCTTTTTCAAAGCGTGTCTCATTTCCTGCCTCGTCCTCATAGGTGATCACTGCCTTAACAATTCCTTCTCCTGTATCTGGCGCAATACCTGTCAGCATGGAATCTACATTCTGCGTCGCACCCGGCGCAATATTGCCAAGATATGTGATGCCGCTCTCCACCGTTTCACTCTCATAAGTAACCTTTACATTGTATAATGTTGTCTTACCTGTATTAAATACACTAAACATCACATTGGACTGATCGCCCACTGCAATCGACTCCGGCATGATTTCCGCAGCGCCGGTGTCAATCTTTGCCTCCTGCTTGATTGGCACGGACACATGTGCGACATCCGACATATTGATCTGATCCTCCGTGTCATACTTCATATTGACTGTCAGCACATACGGTTTCTGGGAAAGGTCTGATTTTGCTTCCATCTCAATGCTCATATCATACGTTTCACCCGGCGAAATGCGCTCTGTGTAGACTGAGCTGGATCCTGACGTGGGCAGAAACGCGGAATAGGTCGCATCCGCATCTTTTCCTTCCACTGTTGCCTCCAGGTTAAACAGGACGTTCTCAACTGCGGTCACTCTCGATGTATTCTTCACACTCACCGATAGTTTAAAGGTAGAGCCTGCATAGACAACCTCTGGCTCCGTTCGGTATCCTGTTACAATAATGCGCGGATTAGAAGATTTCTTATCCGGGTCTTCTATCAATGTCTTGTTGGGATTGGCACCCTTTATATTGATATATGTTGTGATATCCGTCTCCACCAGCGCACCGCTCTGGTAGTAAGTCGCATGGAACGTCAATGGATAGCAGCCTGTGAGCACATCCTGCCTGACGTTGAAATACCATCCGATATCCATTCGTTTATTGAATGCGTCTACAGTATCATCCGACGCCTGTATGATCTGAATCGTCTGTGCATCATACGCCTGGTTGATGTCAAACGGCCATTTTGTCCTGTCATTTGATACAGTCGGCGTCACCACGACATACGTGATA
>CAMWJQ010000182.1 GCA_947174615.1 uncultured Lachnospiraceae bacterium | reverse complement strand
TCATCTCCGCCGCCGGGTTTGTTCTCGCCTTCACCGGGTGGTTGCTCATCTCCGCTGCCAGGTTTATTCTCACCATCGCCGGGCTGTTGCTCATCTCCGCCGCCGGGTTTGTTCTCGCCTTCACCGGGTGGTTGCTCATCTCCGCCGCCGGGCTTGTTCTCGCCATCGCCGGGCTTGTCTCCGCTGTCTGCCGGAATCCACGTTGCATAAAGACTTATTTTATCCGTTATGGCTGTATTCGCAAAGTCGTACAACACATCACTTTCCAAAACTGTTTTCCACCCGGCAAATGAAAATCCTTCTTTGCTTGGCGCTTCCGGTTCTGCGGCATGTTGTCCTTTCAAGATAATTTGGGGTCTTTGTGGCGTATCCATTCCATAGGGTATATTTTCATCAACAAACTGTATCGTATAATAGTCTATCCTGGCAGAAGCATCTGCACCGTTTACGTCAACGTCAACATTGGTATCAATCTTTCCGGTAGACGTTTCTTCATAGATATCATATTGCCCATTTGCTGCTGCATTGAAATCCGTCGTAAACGCTTCGGTGTTTTTCAATTTTAAAACAAAGGATTTCGGGCAGTTCTCTGTCCATTTTTCACCGTCTAAATAAATTTCAAGCAGGACCTTGTACCTCTCATCTGGCTGCTCTGCAGGCGTCCAGCCCGCATAAACACTTGTTGGCGTAGTAATTGTCTGATTCGCAAATTCAAATTCTGTCGCTGCACCGTTTGCTGTTATCCACTTTTCAAAAAGAAATCCTTCCTTTACAGGGTCAGCAGATGGCTTTACCGCAGGGTAGTTTTTCAATATAATCTGGGGTCGTTGCGGCGTATCTGCACCATATGGGATATTTTCATCAAAAAAGGTTACTGTATAATACTCTACAGGATCGCTTGAAGCATTGCTGTCTTTTATCTCAATTGTTATTTGTGTGTCCAATCCGTCAGCGGGCGTTTGGGCGTTCGTAATATCGTAAAGACGATAAGAGCCGTTTTTTACATCTGTCAAATCGGTGATCAACGTGTCGCTGTCAGACATTTTTAAAGCAAATTGTCTATCGTGGTCCTGCCATGTGCTTGAGTCTTTCAGGACACTGACGGTCACTGTATAGGTGGGGATTTTTAAATGCCATCCATACCAAAGATAATCTTCAGTATTTCCATCTGCTGCTGCTTTATATATGTTGACAACCGATGATAATTCAGGCGTCGTAGTGCTGCTTAATTCTGTACCGTCAGGTGTTTGAAAAACGATATGGCGTTCATCCGGGCAGTTTAGAAAAGCATTTGCATCTGCAACAGAAACAGGCATATCTCTCGCAACTATAATTTTCATGGTACTTAGTTTTATACAGCCTTCAAAACTCTTATTATTTATTTGGATACCATTTGGGATTGTGATATCTGTTAAGTTCTGACAATTAAAAAATGCTGAATTCCCAATACTTTGTACACTATCCGGAATACGAACACTTGTTAACTGCTGACAATCTTTAAATGCCTGATCATCAATTCGTGTAACCTGATACTCAATCCCATTATGTTCAACAGCAGAAGGGATTTGAATGGAACCACTTAACAAGGCTCCATAGTTACTGCTTGTTGTAACACTGACTTGGTTATCGCTCTCATTTTCTGTAATAATCTTATAAGAAAGACCATCTTCATTATCAAAGAAATCATCTACGCCAAACAGAGCGCCTTCCTCCAACAGCATACCAAGCGCATCCAGCTTTGCCTTGCGCTCACTACCTACAAGCGCTTGTTCCTCCATCGTGAGCAAACGATACTGTTCCTGCAGTTCACAAATCTGCTCAAGAAGATCCTGCATTGCCGACATCCATGCGTCATACGCCGCGTCCTCTACCCCCGGCACATCTGCATAAAGCTGGTCAACCGTCGGAAGTGCATCAATCCTTGCACAAATTGTACGCACTTCATTCGAAGCGTTTGTTTCTTGCATGTCCGGCAATGTATTTTCACTGTCTAAGATGATAGCCTCTGTTTGAAAATCCTCATCTCCTATGATATTTTCGCGATCCGATGCAGTATCTTCTATTTCGGCAGAAGTGTCGTCTGTAGGATGTCCGCTGTCTGAAGGAGTGCCTTCCGTTTCAACAGGTGTGTCGTCTGCAGGACGTTCGCTGTCTGGAATAGTGTATTCCGGCTCGGCAGGTGTGTCGTCTGCAGGACGTTCGCTGTCTGGAATAGTGTATTCCGACTCAACAGAAGTATCCTCGTCAGGACGTCCGCTGTCTGGAGGAGTGTATTCTGGTTCAATAGGAAGCTCGTCTATGATATCCTCGCGGTCAGAAACAATACTTTCTGGCACATTGAGTTTTTCGGTATCATTTACCGCAGTTGCCGCCTCATCTTCCGAGAAAGCAGGCGCTCTCGTTTCAATGTTCTCTAGTTCGCTTGCTGTTGCGACAACACAGTTTGTTCCCACAAGCAGCGTTGTCGCAAACAGGGCTGTACAATATTGGAATCGCAGTTTTTTTCTTCTCATATCCCAAAACTCCTTTACAAATATGATATACATCCTAAACCTGTTCTATTTAGCTAAAAATTTCAATTTATTAAAGTAAAATACAAACATAGTCTATCATATTTAAGGCATGTATTCAAAGTATTTTTTACATAATTCTCATTTCTCTAAGTGTGCATTGTGCAATTTATACAATATGTATTTTTCAAATGGTGTTTGTCAAATCGGAACCTTGAAATGTAAATAAGGAACTGTAGGAAAATAGGCGATACAGATTGTAATACGTCAAAAAGGATTGTTAGAATAGGAAGTATTTTATGCCTGACCTATCAGAAACTTATACTGGCGGTCGAAAAGACTGACTGTTCAGTATAAAGTTATGCACACAGCCGCATAAAATTTGATGCAAAAAAGGATTGTTAGAATAGAAAGCTTTTAACGCTTCTTCTAACAATCCCTTATCCTAATTTACCCCAAAATACGATCAAATAATACTATAATAAATATAGCGCGTCCCTGTATAGCTGCCGACGCCTGTAATTGTCATACATGCAATCCCTTTACCTGTAGTGTTGGCATAAGAACAGGTATAATCCTTCCCTTGCCGGAGCACAATGCCATTGTCACGGACCTCCTTCAATTCCAGATACACGGGTTTTCCATCATTATAATTCAACTGTTTTGTGCCTGTTGTGATCTCTAATGTTCCCACGGATTTTGGCGTGATGGTGAAATACATATTTTTGCTGCCATACAGGTAGCCCGTTCCTGTCAGGCGAACCACCGCCGTTCCAGCGCTGATATTTTTGCTGTAAGTCACTGTATATGGGAGGGAATCTCCATCTGGCGCGCCCTTTATGGGCGCAAGCTGCCGAAGTTCCTCGTCGGTCAATATGATTTCACTTCCGGTATAGGGTTTCTCAATGGCACGCACCGCATCATAGTCAATCGCCTGCGCTATTGTCGCCTTTGTGATCTTAAATTTTACAGTCACACTTCCTTTATAAAGCCCATCGCTTTTTGCCCTATAGACTGCGGAAGCCGTTCCGGGTTTCTTGTTGTTTTTGAATGTAATATCATACTGATTTTCTCCGATATCCTGTCCATTCCAATCCTGAATCGGATACCCCGTAAATGTTACTGGCTGGTTGAGATACGGCTGGTCGGGTATCACTGGAAGTACAAGATTTTTTAGTTCCTGTTTGACAACGCTGAATTTCTTTGACTTGCTGCCAGTGTAGTTTGTTCCAGCTTTGGCAGTCACTGTAAGCACCGCGCCTGACGAGACCTCCGTATGATTCTCTGCCGCCAGCTCATAAGCGTCTGCTGGCATAACCAGCTTTCCAGCCTTCACGGTCACCTTGTCCGGCAGTACCGGCTGACCTGTAAAATATGCATTGGAAAGTGTCACGGATGAAATAGCTGCGGGCAGAATCTTAAAATACATTACAGCTGCCTCTGGATCTATCGCATAATTATCCGACAACTGTATTTGTACATATGCCCCTGCTGTTACATTGCCCGCTTCATCATACGCCACATTGACATTGTTTCCATAGCGAATGGTATAATCTTTTCCCTCCCCCGGCTTCAAGGTCTTTTTGCCGTCAAGTACTTTGACGGCAGGGCGTATCTCTTTCTGCGTGTAGGTTTGGTCTTTGATCGGCTGAATTGCCGCACTGCCTAGCTTTTTCTTTGCGATCGAAAAGGTGAGTCTGCGCGTTCCGGCATACGCCCCCTTTCCCGTGATTGTCACACTGGCAGTATCTTTTCCGGCATTGATGTTATTATTGTATAAAAGCGTATAGTTTGCGGTGGATATGGCATTTCCATTCACGTCTTGTATTATGAGTTTTGGCTTCTGTGCCTTGGCATTATACGTATAGACTGCATTTTCATCTGCAAATCGGATACTGAGGGCGTTGATGTCCTTTTTGCTCACTACATTCTTTTTCAATGCGGCGTCCTTATTCTTGACGCTGTAATCACCGCAGAGCGCAATTTCTATATCATACTTTTCACCCAATGCCAGCTCATTCATCCCGACGCGGGTGCTGGTCCCAGCTTTATAAACCGCAAGGGTATCTTTTCTGTACTGCGTTTCATCAAGTTCTGTTTTGTTTGCCGTCACCCGCAGCCTGCTTCCGTTTTCGTCATATGCAACCTGCACGCTGATGCCGCTTTCGGCTATCTCTTTGGGATGGATGGTAAATGGCTGTACAATTTTGCCTGTGTAGTTTCCGACTCCTGTTACAGTCACACAGGGCGCATCTTCCGCCGACATATCGGCAGCATGTGTGTTCTTTTCATAGGAAACCGTGTAGTCTTTTCCCTTTTTTAGTGTTTTTTTGTTCCATTTTACAGTGACGGCAGGTGTAAGCGCCTTGCCGGAGTACACTGCCTTTGCAACGGTAATCGTACAGTCAGATTCTATTGGTTTGGGGATAATGGCAAAGGTTTTTGTGACCTTTCCCTGACACTGCCCTTTACCAGTCACGGTAACGGTTGCATTCTGCCCTGTGTTGGTGTTGTTTTTGTACGATACAGAATAACTTGCAGCTGGCAGCTCAACGCCATTTACAAGCACTTTGACAGTCGGTTTCACTGCCGCTGCGGTGTACTCCTGCGCAGGAATCGCGCCAGATCCGTCTACCGCAGTCACCATATCCTCTGTTATTATGGTTTTTGTAATTGTGAGCGGCACGTCCAGTGTACCTGCATAATTGTTGATTCCGGTAATGCTTGCAGTGTATGTTCCTGCATTGCGGGGTTCTTTGTGAAAGGTAATGGTGTAATCAGTTCCTTTTTCAAGGCGAATCCCGTTGTTTTGTATGACATAATCATCTTGTACTGTTCCGTTGTATGGTATCGTGACAGGAACTGCCATCTCTTCGGTAAGCTCTTTGGGAAGAATCGTAAATGTCCGTTCGATTGTCCCAACATATTTTCCAATACCGGTTATGACTGCCTTCGGAGCTGCCGCACTGTCCTTGTCTGCTGCTTTGTCATTGTCTGAATAGGTAACTTCATAGTCAATGTCCCGAACAAGCGCTTCGCCCATATAACGAAGCTCGAGAGATGGTTCATTGTGGGAACCGTTATATTCCTGTGGGTCAATTTCTTTGACCATCTCTGGCATTAATGGGATATTTTCCTGTGGTATGTCAAATTGTCCGTCTGATGTATATGCCTTGATGCGGTATGTAATCTTTTCTTCTGCATCTTCTCCGGCGGCATCCTTCCATCCTTCACTTGTTTTCACAAAGGTCTCACCCGGATTTGTCTTTGCGACAAAACGCACAGATTTACCATTGTCATATGATTGATCCACAAAGACCGCGGAACCCTGTTCATTGTTTATTTTTCCGCCGGACAATGAGACAACAATACTGAATGTCTCTCCCTCAGACAGTGGCACCCACTTTTCCAGCTTCATCGTATGAAAGCCCTGAAACGTTGTAGTTCCGCTCATCCGTGAGCTTAGTTCACCGGATTGAGGATTGTTCAGATCAGTCAGATTCGTGTATATTTCAATGGTATAATCTGTTCCAACAGATGCAACACCGACACCGACAGCCTTGAGAATCTGATTTCCTGTACCTGTGTAAATCGCCGCTGCCGTAATTGTTTCAGCACTTTGGTATCGAACTCCAGCAGAGCCGTCATATTGATAAATGTGGTCATAATTATCTGCTTTTTCAAAATCAAAAACAAGCATTGTATCTGACAAGGATGCTTCCTCATAAGACATCCAAAAGTAACCATCGTCACCATAGCTTGTTCCCCAACTGTTTTTAATAAGCCATGCACCATTATTTTTAGGGATATCTTTTTGAGTCACAAGATTGTTGCCTGCTGTATACCGAAAAAGATTTCTATCAAAATCATCGTCCCAGCCAACAATCGCAATTGCGTGATTATCACCGTCATTAATTGTGTTATAATAAACGGTCGGTCCGTTATACTGTGATTTATCCACGTAATTACTGCTATGGAACTCATCATGTTTGTAATAGGTCGCAACTGCCCCCTTGTCCATGATTGCCTGTTTAATGGCATTCTCATCACTTTTATGAATCCAATAGGCGTTCTGCATATGGACGAGATCTGTATGTGCGTACTCCTGTGGAATGCTGAGTTCTTTCGTATAGTTGGTTTCCTCTGCGCTGGGATATACTAGGCTTGCATGTGTCTTTTCATCTGCTATGCCTGTCCATCTTGCCATAGCAAAGGTAGTAAACATATTGTTTCCGCCATTATTCACCTTGGTTGTCGCAAGCGGTATCACAGCATCCCCTTCAAGTCCCCCATCTGGTCCTGCTAGGTCATCATTATAAAAAAAGTGAATCAGATGACTTTCCGACATGTCAGCCTCTGTCCCTGTCTGCATTCTGTATTGGCTTTCAGCGGAAGCCACTGCGGCAAACGACCAGCAGGATCCCCACTTTCCCTGGTCTTTGATCGCGGTTTCCTGTCCATGTTCCAATGCGGAATACTGTGATGGAACGGAACGTTCAGATAGAGTGAATAATGATGATTTGTTGCTTGACAGTGGTTCTGCATCCATCCCACTATCAAGATATCCTGAAGCAACAAATCCATCAGCTTCCAGTTTTCGCTTTAACGCATCTCGTAGTTCAATTTCAGTTTGGACAGAATTTTCTATATCGGTTTCTGTTTCGGATTCGGTCAGAGCTGTGTCTGTTTCTAATTCAGAATCTGTTTCAGATGCGGTCTCACTTTCGATAGCAGTTTCTGTCGAGGCTTCCTCCTGTGTTTCAGATATTTGTTCCTCTGTCTCTGTTTCGGCAGACGCTGATTCTACAGACTCCGTAACGGATGATTCAGATGGATTCGATTCTATTTTCGAAGATTCAGATTTCTCTGATTCGAGTTCCTCCAAATCAGATTCTGGTAAATCAGAAGAGAGTTCCACGAAGTCTGTTTCTGTTAAATCAGATTCTGTTTCTTTTGAATCCGTCTCGTTTGAATCTGATTCTGCCAATGTTGAAGTCTGTATTAATTCCTCGTAGTTGTCGATTTGAACAGCATACACCTCCGCAGATGTCGATACGCACAATGCTGCACATAAAAGGGCTGCTATTATTTTCTTTACTGTACGATACATAGTTTTTCTCCTATATCATTTTGTATCATTTTGCGTTCTGCCATATACACTACAATATTATATCAACTTTATACTGATTTTCAAGGTGTATTCCAATGTAATATTTTCCTACAGCTCCTAATTGTATAAATCATATATGGACGCTATGATGTGATGCTGAAACCACTTGATAAGACTGCTCAAAGTATGTTTCAATAATGTCTTTTGAATCCTAGCAGGGGTATGCTTTTACGGCTCCCCGCAGCGGAGGCGTTATGGAAAGGTTGAA
>CAMWJQ010000181.1 GCA_947174615.1 uncultured Lachnospiraceae bacterium | reverse complement strand
AAGAAAGATTGGTTGGATGGCAAGATAAATTTTTGTGTTCGGTTTTGAGGGAATAATGTTAGCAACCTCATGATGTAAGATGGCGAAGTAGCTCAGTTGGCTAGAGCACGCGGTTCATACCCGCGGTGTCGAGGGTTCGAATCCCCCCTTCGCTATTTTTTATATATAAAAAAGTGACGAAATGGGCATTTTACGATTTGATTTTCAAAAATTTATTGACTTTATGATACAAAGGTGATAAAATTTTATAGTATTCAATTAGAACTATGAGCTGACTTGTTCTGCAAATCATTCCTTTTGATGCAGGCAAGTCAGTTTTTTTAGGCGTATGTAGAGTACATAAATATTTTAATGGAGGTTTTCAGTATGAACAATGGGACAGTAAAGTGGTTTAACGCTCAGAAAGGGTATGGATTCATTACGAATGAAAGTACAGGAGAAGATGTATTTGTACACTTTTCGGCAATTATGTCTGATGGATACAAGACTCTTGAAGAAGGTCAAAAGGTTACTTTTGATATTGAGCAGGATCCTAAGAACAGCTCTAAGCTCAGAGCAGCAAACGTTGTACTCGCATGATGTACGAGTACTTCACCCAAAGACATAAGACCCCTCTGACGGACTGATCTGTCAGAGGGGTCTTATTGTATTACAAAAGTGTATTGATTCTAGCCATTGCCTCGATGGTATTTTCACGGTTGCCAAATGAGGTGAGACGGAAAAATTTCTGTCCGTTTTTACCAAAACCCGCACCTGGCGTACCGACAACCTGTGCTTTTGTTAATAACTCATCAAAGAATTCCCAAGAGTCCATATCATCCGGGCATTTGAACCATATGTAAGGGGAATTGACACCGCCGAAACAGTGAATGCCCTTCAGGGATAAGCCTTCAGCAATAATTTTTGCATTTTCTTGATAATACTTTATATTCTCTCGGCATTGTGCCATGCCCTTTTCAGAGAAAACGGCTGCTGCACCTTTCTGAACAATATAGGACACACCGTTGAACTTTGTGGTTTGACGGCGGTTCCACATAGCATTTAAGGACATCGCTACTCCAGTAGAGGAAGAAAATATTAAATCTTTTGGTACAATCGTATATCCGCAGCGTGTGCCTGTGAAGCCGGCTGTCTTGGAGAGGGAACAAAATTCAATCGCACATTTTCTGGAACCTTCAATTGCAAAGATGCTTCTTGGCAGCGAGGTATCAGTTATAAAGCATTCATAGGCAGCGTCAAATAAGATAATTGCATTATTTTCAAGGGCATAATCCACCCATTCCTTTAACTGTTCTCTGTTGTAGGCAGCTCCTGTGGGATTGTTTGGCGAGCAGATGTATATAATATCCACATGAATACTGTGGTCGGGCATGGGCAGGAATTGATTTGTCTCATCTGCATTGATATAGATAATGTTCCGCCCATTCATAATATTTGTATCAACATATACAGGGTACACAGGGTCAGGGATCAGAACGATATTATCTTGGTCAAAAAGGTCTGTGATATTTCCAGTATCACTTTTGGCACCATCGGACACGAAAACTTCATCGGCTGCAATCGAAACATTGTTTTGACGGTAATAATCAACGATCGCATTGCGAAGAAACGCATATCCCTGTTCTGGTCCATAACCCTTGAAGGTCTCTGCACTAGCTAGTGCATTAACTCCTTCCTGGAGCTGTTCGATGACAGTGGAAGCGAGGGGAAGTGTTACATCACCAATACCGAGACGAATAACTTTTTTGTCGGGATTGTTAGCGATATAATTGTTAACACGATGTGCAATTTCTGAAAAAAGATAGCTTTCTTTTAGGTTTAAGTAATTTACATTTAATTTTGGCATAGTATAGCCCTCCTTTATAGTTGTTCTTATTAGGAACACTATAGTAATCATAACGGTATCCTATATATTTGTCAATTTGAAATATTGAAAATTTGCAGTGATTATGTTAAGTTTATGTGTAGGAGCGTTTTCAAACACGCTTTAACAAGGGGAATCATCAATGGAAAACAAAAAGAAAAGGGAAGTGCTGCCAGATCTTTTGAGAGGCTTTGCGATTATTCTGGTAGTATTGGGACATTGTATACAGGAAGGAAGCGGGGCAGCAGTTCAGATGGAGCAGTTGTACTTTTGCGACAGGTTGTATCAGTGGATCTACAGCTTTCATATGCCGCTGTTTATGATTGTCAGCGGATATTTGAATTGGAAGAGCATCAAGCAGTCTACAGAGAGCAGAGAACTGTTTTCTTTGATGAAAAGGCGTTTGGTTTCGCTGATCATCCCCATTTTTTTGTGGACAGGGGTTGACTATATCAGGATATTGCTGCTCAATGCGCTGAATCGGAATGCGCAGCCGGAGGCACTGATCTTTGTATACTTTTATAATGCGCTGCATAAGCTTTGGTTTTTGTGGGCAGTATGGTGGTGTTTTCTGTTGGTTTGTGTGGTTCACTATATTTTTAGGGATCATGTTTTGGTGTATGTTTTCGGATTTTTGCTGTTGTTTGTGATACCTGACGGATTGGGACTGGGGGCTTATAAGTATATGATGCCTTACTTTTTGTTTGGGTATTATAGTCATGACCTTATGAAATGGAAGCAGTGGAAACTGGATTTTAAACCAAAGATCTGGATAATATTGATAACAGGGCTTGCTTTTGCGGTATTGTTCGTATATTATAATGAGAGTTTTCTGATATATACGACAGGATATAAGCTGGTCGGGAAACAGGTGACAAGGCAGCTATGGATTGATTTTTACAGGATGCTCATTGGTTTTGCCGGAAGTTTCTTTTTTATTTTGGTGTGGCAGTATTTAGCTGTAAGCTGTAGTAAATTTCAGGGAATGAGCATTCTAAGACAGCTTGGTGCTGACAGTATGGGAATTTATATTTTATCAGAGTATCTTGTGATCTTTTTGGTACAGCGGTTTGCGTGGAATAAACAACCATCTTATATATTAAACGTATTTGAGGCTGTTGTGGTATTGGCAGCGTCTTGGATGGGTACGATGATATTAGGTAAGATTCCAGTGCTAAAGCAGTTTGTCGGAAAGGAGTAGGGGAATGGGTGAATTTGAAAAGGAAATAAAGGATGCAAAGAGAGTGGTTTCAGAATTTTTGGCACAGGCAAAGCTCAAGAGGGGAGAGCTAGTGGTGATAGGCTGTTCGACAAGTGAGATTGCTTCTCATCAGATTGGTTCATACTCGAATGAGGCACTTGGGGAGGCTGTGTTTGTGGCAATTTTTGAGGAATTGTGCCAAGCAGGTCTTGCTGTCGCTACGCAATGCTGTGAACATCTTAACAGAGCGCTGATTCTGTCAGAGGCAGATGCCAAACGATTTGGGTATGATGTTGTCAATGTAGTTCCACAGCCAAAGGCGGGAGGTTCTTTTTCAACCGCTGCATGGAAGTATATGGAGCATCCAGTGGCGGTAGAGCATATTCAGGCACATGCGGGAATTGATATTGGAGATACGCTGATTGGTATGCATCTAAAGCCAGTTGCAGTGCCTGTGAGGCTTGAGCATCCAGTCATAGGCGGTGCGCATATTGTATGTGCTAGAACAAGACCCAAGTATATTGGAGGAGAGAGAGCACACTATAGTGATGCGTTAGAATAAATATTACAATAATTAAACTCAGGACTGTAAAGATCGTGAAACAGTAATGAGGTATAGATGTATCAAGCCACTATGAAGAGTCCTGTATGGCTTGATGCCTGTAAAAGGAAGCCAGGGCTGAAATTTAGTTACAATTCACACCAACGCCGGTTTTTATCAGCGTATAAGTTATTGAGGTGTGAATGATAACAGATTTTGCACACAAATTGATAAAGTGCATCCATTTGGCGCATGATTTCCACTACTTTGGCGTGGGTGTGAAAAGTAATAAATTTATACTAAACTTTGGATAAACTTATGAAAATGTCTTTTCTAAAGTGGTAATTGTGTGTTATAATCGGTATGTCTATTATAGGACTTGAAAGGATAAAGTGAAATTGAGTCGTAGAGGGGAAACAAGAGATCGGGTTATAAAAAAAAAGAGTATTTTTGAAATATTAGTACCAGTGCTCACACTGATGACGATTGCTAATTGTATTGTAATACTCGTGCTGGTGATGAATATAGGGAGAAAGGTGAACCGGCTGGAGCAGCAGATTCTTCTGATTCAGGACGAGACAAAGAATGCTTTGGTAAATGAACAGGAGCTGGCATTATCTGATATTTCTGATATTGACGGCAACGCTGTAGATGCAGAAGAGGCTGCAGATATTGCAGCGGTAGAGCTGCAGGAGAACACACACAAATGGGATGGAAAAGGGGACAGTAGCAATGGCATCAGGCGAGTCTACCTGACCTTTGATGATGGTCCCAGTGCGAATACAGACAGGATCCTTGATATTTTGGCGCAGTATGGTGTGAAAGCAACATTCTTTGTAGTTGGTAAGGAAGGATATGCTGATCAGTATCGGCGTATTGTGGAGGACGGACATACGTTGGCGATGCATTCTTACAGTCATCGGTATAATGAGGTCTATGCATCGCTGGATTCATACAAGGCAGATCTGAAAAAGCTTCATGATTATTTATATGAGCTTACAGGGGTGGACTGTCGGTTTGTGAGATTTCCGGGCGGCAGCAGCAATACGGTGAGTACGGTGAGTATGTGGGATTTGATTGATTATTTAGACAGTGAGGATATGGTATATTTTGACTGGAATGTGTCGAGCGGAGATTCTACAGGCGGTAAAAAGAGTGTGGAGCAGCTTACAAGCAATGTACTTGATAATATAGGAAAGTACAACAATGCTGTTGTGCTTTTCCATGACGCAGCAGGAAAAACCACTACGGTTGATGCGCTGGCAGGGATTATAGAAAAGATACTTGAGTCTGACAATACAGTGCTTTTACCGATTTCTGAGGATACGGTGAAGGTGCAGCATTTGCATCAATAACAATATAATACTAAACAAAATAAAATTGGAGGATAATTAACTATGGGTTTTTTTCAGGATTTGAAGCAGGATTTATCACAGACAGTTAACGGGTTAGAACCTGAAGATGCAGTAGCTGAACTCAATCTTGAGGAGGCGGAGGCAGCAGCTTCGGAAGATTTGTTTGGCACATCAAGGGAGGATGATCTGGCAAAACTGGATGCCATGCTTGAACAGGAGGTGGCGGAATATGGTGATGTATCAGTAAAACCTGTCAGCTTGCAGGAGAATCCTGTTCACAGGGATAATAATGACACTATGGCAGAACAGTTCAAAACAAATGTGGTGGAAATGCCTGTAGCAGAAGAAAATAGTAACAGAGAGGCAGATGAGGAGATGGAAGAGTTATTGAATGAGGTAGAACAGAATATCCAGGAGCCAGCATATATGGATGAGACACCAGCGGCAGAGGCGCGTGATAATACAGACGCAAGTGTCGCCGCTTCGACAGATACAGCAGTTATCACAGCAGGAATGAATATTACGGGTGATGCAACAAGTACTGGCAACATGGATTTGATCGGCAGTATTACAGGGAATATAGAGATTCTGGGGAAGCTGAATGTCACAGGAAGTATTACAGGGAATTCTTCGGCGGCAGAGATTTATGCAGAGTCCGCACAGATCAACGGTGAGATCAAGAGCAAGGGCAGTGTCAAGATTGGTCAGAGTTCTGTGGTAATCGGCAATATCTTTGCGACAAGTGCAGTGATTGCTGGTGCGGTAAAAGGAGATATTGATGTGCATGGTCCTGTCATCTTGGATACATCTGCCATTGTGATGGGCAATATCAAATCAAAGTCTGTGCAGATTAACAACGGTGCAGTGATTGAGGGTATGTGTTCGCAGTGCTATGCAGATCTCAGTCCTACAGCATTCTTTAATGATGTGAAGAAGAATAGAAAACAGCAATCATAGAGTAGGAGCTGGTGTAGTATGAAGAGAGTATTATTAAAGCTGAGTGGTGAGGCGCTTGCGGGGGAAAAGAAAACAGGTTTTGATGAGCCAACTGTCACAGCGGTGGCACAGCAGATAAAAGAAATTATAGCCAGTGGTGTTCAGGCAGGAATTGTGATTGGCGGCGGCAATTTCTGGAGAGGCAGAACCAGCGAGACGATTGATCGGACAAAAGCAGACCAGATTGGGATGCTCGCAACGGTGATGAATTGTATTTATGTCTCTGAAATTTTTCGATCTATTGGTATGGAGACAGAAATCTATACACCGTTTCAGTGTGCTGCGTTCACAGAGCTTTTCTCGAAGGACAAGGCACTGGCGGCGCTTGAGGCCGGGAAAGTAGTCTTTTTTGCCGGCGGTATCGGGCATCCGTACTTTTCGACAGATATGGGGACTGTTCTCAGGGCGGTTGAGATTGAGGCGGATATGATCTTGTCTGCGCGGGCGGTTGACGGCGTGTATGACGCAGACCCCAAGCTTCACAAGGATGCAAAGAAATATGACACGATTCCCATCAAAGAAGTGGTTGACAGACAGCTCGGTGTGATGGATCTCGCTGCGGCTGTACTCTGCATGGAAAATAAGATGCCCATGACCATCTTTGGTTTAAATGAGGAGAACAGTATCCTCAATACAGTAAAAGGAAAATCAAATGGCACTGTCATTACAGTCTGATGTATCATAGACAAGGTACAGTGGCTTTCGATTTAGAATGTATTTAAGAATAAAAATCAGGAGGACATAACAATGGACGCAAGAGTAAAAACATACGATGATAAAATGCAGAAGGCACTTGATTTTTTATTATCAGATTATCAGACAATTCGTGCAGGGCGTGCGAATCCCCATGTGCTTGACAAGTTAAAGGTTGACTATTATGGAACACCCACACCGATTCAGCAGGTTGGGAATATTACGGTGCCAGAGGCGAGAATGATTCAGATCGCTCCGTGGGAGAAGAGCTTGATTAAGGAGATTGAAAAGGCGATCATGGCATCTGATATTGGTATCACACCAAACAATGATGGCTCCGTGATTCGACTGGTATTTCCAGAGTTGACGGAGGAGCGCAGAAAAGAGCTTGTGAAGGATATCAAGAAAAAGGGTGAGGAGTGCAAAGTGGCAGTCCGCAACATCAGAAGAGATGCGAATGACTCGTTTAAGAAGCTTGCAAAGTCTGAGGTATCTGAGGATGAGATCAAGAATTTGGAGGATGCAGTTCAGAAGCTGACAGACAAGTATATCAAGGATGTTGACAAGGCAATCGAAGAGAAATCAAAAGAGGTGCTTACAGTATAAATGAACGGTAGGGGGGCGTGCATAAGGAATGTAGTGCCCTCCTGTTTTATGTACAGACCCGTACAGAGGAAATATGCTGCTAAAGCGGGTCACGCGGTGTATAGGGGAGAGGAAGATATCAGCAAAATAAGAAAGGATGGATACTATGAACACACCAAATCATGTGGCGATTATTCTTGATGGAAATGGGCGGTGGGCGAAGGCAAAAGGACTTCCGCGCACTGCCGGTCATGTGCAGGGGGCAAAGACGGTCGAACAGATTTGTGAGGATGCATACAATATGGGCATCAATTATCTTACGATCTATGCGTTCTCGACAGAGAACTGGACGCGACCGGACAGTGAAGTGGCAACGCTGATGAATCTGCTCCGAAATTATATGAAAAACAGCATCAAGCGGGCACAGAAAAATAATATGTGTGTGCGGGTGATCGGTGATAAGTCAAGACTGGCAGACGATTTACAGCAAAGTATTGCTCAGTTAGAGCAGGAGACGCAGGATAATACGGGGCTTCATTTTCAGATTGCAATTAATTACGGGGGGCGTGACGAGATGCGCAGGGCTGTCACAAAGCTGGCAGAACAGGCGGCGGCAGGAACCTTGAAGCCGGAGGAGATTGATGAAAGTTTGATAGCATCTGAGC
>CAMWJQ010000180.1 GCA_947174615.1 uncultured Lachnospiraceae bacterium | reverse complement strand
TTTTGAACATTCGGAAATTATTTGTGTAAATGATGATTCAATAGATAATAGTGTTGATATTATTAAGAAAGTGAGCAAAGAAATTACAACACTAAGTATTTCTGTTTTAAACATGAGCTGTTTTCATGGATTGGAACTGGCAATGAATGCAGGAATGGACTTATCTATCGGTGATTTTGTTTTTCAATTTGATACATCAATACTTGATTTTAACCAGGAAGAAATTATGAGAGTATACCATAGGGCGCTAGAAGGATACGATATTGTCAGTGCATCTTCTGATGCAAAAGAAAGATTATCCTCAAAACTTTTTTATAAAGCTTTTAATTTATTTTCAAAGCAGCCCTATAGTATGACTACAGAGAGTTTCCGCGTTCTTAGCCGGAGAGTAATTAATAGGATTGGTTCTATGAATAATACAATACCATATAGGAAAGCAGTCTATGCCAACTGTGGTTTAAATACAGATAATCTAAAATATCATGCATGCAATTTTGTCTGCAAGAAAACAGATAAAAAAGAAAAAAGCTATAAATCCGGCTTAGCTATTGAATCATTAATTTTGTTTACTGAAGTAGGATATCGGCTGTCAATTATTATGACATTTCTGATGATGGCAGTTTCGATTTTTATGGTGATTTATTCCGTTATTATTTATATGACTTCTAATCCTGTAGAAGGATGGACTACCACAATTTTGTTTTTGTCAGTAGCATTTGGGGGACTGTTTGGCATTTTGACAATTATTATTAAATACTTGCAGCTGCTTGTGGACCTTGTTTTTAAACGGAAAAATTATAATTTTGAAAGTATTGAAAAGCTCAGGTAAAATGCGGATTACATTCTCTTTGATAAGTATGCAGGAAATGTTTATAATATATGCCACAGCTAATTTACGGTACGCACCTTTTATCGTATACTTGATAACTTGTTTACAGGGCTAAGAGAAAAGAATGAGAAAATTTGCAAGTGGAGGTTGATAAAAGAGAACCTTTCCCAACACCATTCTTGTGTCTGGCATATTTATGTGTTTTTTCAAAGTCATGCATCAGCATAACAGTGATACCGTGGGTAGAGGTGTCCAACGGGTAGGCACAGGATTTTTTTCGCCTTTCGGAATTTTGGCTATCAGCTTACTGTTGATAATCCGATAGTATTTTTTCTTCGGATCATAAACAGATTGGCGCATGTGCCCAGCAGCCCGCAATCGTCTGACCTGGAATCTTTTCTTCCAAGGTATGGTATGCCTAATAGCCATCTGTTTCGCATACTCCCAAAAATTCACCTGTAAACCGGGAGTGGTTGTAGCGGTAACTACGGTGGATTTTATAACAGCTTATCCTGCCGTGAATAATTCATGCTATTTACTCAGCTTTTCCTTAATTAGATTCTTGAATCTCCTTAATTTCCTTGGAATAAATGTGATGGTCATACCTAGTCTGTAAGAGATCGAATGTTCTAGTCTCCGATTATCTTTCTCCAGATAATCAAGTCTTTGTTTCAGGTCGCAGATTTCTTTTTCTTTATCATCAATAATCCTATTTTGACGTTCGAGTACCATATTTTGACGTTCAAGTACCATATTTTGCTGCTCCAGTGCGATGTTCTGACTGCTTAGTACACTATTTTGATGATGAATCACTTCATTGAAATCATTGTTAATCCTGTTTAAATTAGAAATCTCCCTGTCTCGTTCTTCTATCAGGAACTGTCTGTCATTTGCCTTGTGCTGATAGGTCTCTGTTACAAAATGCATCAACATTTTAATCTCTTCTTCGCCTTTGGCTTTCTCTAAGATCCTCAACACCTGTGTTTCAATCTGCACATTGATCTTGAACTTTTCATAAATCATACCTCGGTAATCATTAACGATTCGTTTGACCACCAGCTTATAAAGCTCCATATATCCGTTCTCTAATGCGAAGACCAGATTCATTTCCAGTCCCGTGAGCAGCGCTTTGACTCTCTGCTCATTCCAGTCTAAGATATTATGGTTCATCCGATAGCGATAGGTTACCTTACTTAAACCATAAAACCGCTCTGCCTTGCTCAATGCTCTTACCATAAATGGCGGATCCTGGAAACGTATCAGATTTGGGAAAAAAATTTTGTTATCAATGAGCATTTTCCTGTTATATACAAATCTGTGATAACCATAATCAAACTGGTAGTCCTTGTATTCTACGATTCCATTCTTTTCAAATAGATATCCAAAAAGTGCATAATTCTGATAGTCTTCCGGCGTGCTTTCTCTTCCATCTGTGTCGAAATCGCTAAAGCATCCGCCTGCTGCCAGCACATTGTTTTCTTCAGCCGCTGTATACAGACTTTCCAGTACATCATCAGCAGGATACAGGTCATCAGGATCCATGAATATCACATATTTTCCTCTGGCAGCCTTGATACCTATATTTCTGGCAGTTGCTACGCCTTTATTTTCCTGATCGATTACTTTTATCCTGTTATCCCTGCCCTCATACACTCTGAGAATCGCTATAGAATTGTCATTTGAGCCATCATTGATGCATATAATCTCTATATCTCTTAATGACTGTGTTATCACACTATCCAGACATTCTGCCAGATACTGTTCCATGTTGTAAACAGGGATTATTACTGTTACTTTAACATCCACGACAATTCTCCTTTTGTCCATACTATTGATTCATAAATTCCTTATAATGTGCCAGTACCTCATGCGGATCGCCCATTTCCACAATCACACCATCATTCATCCACATAACTCTTGTGCAGAGTTTTTCTAATGTTTCAATGTTGTGCGATACGATGATAACCGTTCTGTTATCATCATTGATCAGTTTTACCATTCTTGCGAGACTCTTCTTTTTGAAATGCTCATCTCCTACACTGAGCACTTCATCTACCAGCATAATATCTGTTTCCAAACATGATGTTATTGCGAATGTCAGTTTGGAACGCATACCGCTTGAGTACGTCTTTACCGGTCTGTCTATGAACTCTCCTATCTCTGCAAAGTCCACGATTGCCTGCTCTTTTTCTTTTATTTCCTTTTCCGTAAATCCCAGCAGCATTCCTGACAGATATATGTTCTCCCTGCCGGTCAGTGAATCTTTAAAGCCTACACCCAATGACAACAAGGAAACAGAATTTCCCTTTAAGTCGATTGTCCCTTCATTAGGGCTGAACACTCCTGCTATTGCCCTTAGCAGAGTCGATTTGCCACTTCCGTTCTTGCCTATGATTCCTATTATTTCTCCTTTTTCAGCAGTGAATGTTATTCCCCTTACCGCCTCAAACACCTGTGCCTTCTCTGCGTCTCTTTTTATGAGATTTCTCTGTATTGAAAATTTCTGCATCATCTTATAAACAATATGCACATCTTTTACTTCCAACGATACTTCTTTCATGTGTCCTCACGATCTGCTATTTTCATAGCTATTATTCCCTAAATCATCTTTACATAGTCATTTTCGTTTTTATAGATCTGATTCAATGAATATATGATTATTATTATGGATATCACAAACCAGACTGATAACATGATCAGTGATGGCATTTCATTCTTCAGCAGGCATTTTCTAAAGCAGAAAATCAAATGCGCCATTGGATTTGCCCTCTGCAGTATATATCCATATGGCTGTGGAAACTTATCCTGTACACTATAGAAAATTCCTGTTATATAAAACCCCAGGTTCAAAACAATTGCCATTGCTTTCTGAAGATCACTTATATATACTCCATAATGCATCATAAGCAATCCCGCTGCAAAACAAAATGTAAAAAATACAATCAGTGCAGGAATTATCATTAAAATATTTATTCCGATCTTTACTCTGAATATGACAAGCATAATTGCAATAAGTCCCAAATTAATTAACAATTTAAAGGCAAGTACCAGCATTCTCTCTACAAGCAAGATATATTTAGGCATATATACTTTCGTAATAATATGCGCATTTCCACGTATCAGGCTTATACTTGACATCGTACATCTATTAAAGAATTCCCAAAAAGTAATGCCTATAAAGATAAATACTGGGTAATAATCTTCTCTTGATGACATCAATACACTAAATACCACCGCATATATTATCATGGATGACATTGGCTCCAAAATCCACCACAGCCAATTCAAGAACGAATTTGCTACTTCTGCTTTTAGATCGCACTTTGCCGAATATACTGCGAATCCCCAGTATTGTTTCATTTCCTTAATAAATCGTTTCATAAATACTCCTCTTTATTTCATACAGACCTAATCATAATCTGGCAATAAAAAGGTAACCCTTCGGATCACCTTAACATCATTATTTCCCCTTAGCTATATGATTTCATCAATATATCTGAAGTCCCCTTGTACCCAACAAACCCAATGGCATTATATCACAGTTTTATGTCGTTTGCGAGGTTTTTATGGTATTCCTTGTATTTTCTGTAATATTGCACATTTTCCATATTTATGGCATGAAATTTTATATATTTTTAATTATTACATTTTCTAACCGAACACTGTTTGCATTTCTAATCGCTTCTCGCACCATGCGACGCTCATAGATCCAGTTGTAACCATCTATTCTTAACACCTCAAACATCCAGTTTCTAAAAATCATGTGTATAAATAAGTCTCCAAAATTAACCGCCCTGTCTAAAAGACTCCCATGCTCCCTGACCATCAACAGTCAGTATTTGATTGTTTCACTGATTTATTTCATAGTTTGTCCGATATCCCGATATAATAACCACCATATTACAAGCGCCAACGCTGCACATTTATATGGGAATGCCCGTACTGCCATGGCAATCAGCTTTCCTGAAACTACATCCTGCGTACTCGTCAGAGGTGGTCGTGATGACATCCAGATTGTTCAAATCCGAAAATATGGACTCCTTGGATATCCTTGTGCTTCCCGTAATCAGACCACGCTTTCTCCAATTCCGGGCTTTATACTTTCATAATACTTCTGTTCATTTGTACTTAACAAGCTCCCTTCCAGCAAATAACTGTTCTGTTCATATACGCGTGCAGTTTCTTCTGTTATCTTATATTCCATATCCGCATAATTTTTTGCCTTAATATTTGCAAAGCTTAGGAACATCACCGAAAATGTCCCCTGTAGTTCGCGATATTTATTCCGTTCCGTCTTTTTCTCAGATGGAAAGACCCTCGAACAGCTCACCCTGTCTGCATATTTATTTGAAAAGAAACATTCCAGCATGCTCATGTTGAGTGTTTTCCCGAATCTGCGCGGGCGGGTGATAAGCGTCACTGTCGAATCGTACTCCCACCATTCCCTGATGAATCCAGTCTTATCAATATAGAACTAGTCTTCTTCAATCAGCCTGTCAAATCGCTGTTCGCCTATATTTACTATTTTCCCGCCCATTTCCTCAAGTTCCTTCTTGATATCTTATCTGTATTCACCTTGCAGTATTCAGCCAGCATTTTCAGCACAAAACTGTTATAAGTACTTATTTTTCGGTCATTCAATACAAAAATGCCAATGTGGCTTCTGCGTTGTAGGCTGGCACTATAAAAGTAATTTGTTCTTTTTCCATATCAGCCTTATCTCTCCCGTTTTATGATAACATTTTCCAACTTGCCGCTTCGTGCATTCTGAATGGCTGCACTCACAAGTTTTTTTTCATAACTCCAATTATAACCATCTTTTTTTATCAGTCCAAACAACCAATTCCTAAAAATCACATGCACAAACAGATCAAAATAATTAACGCGCTTGTCAATGAAGCTTCCATGTTCTTCCACCATCAGCATCCTATTTCGAACGGCATAGTAATCCTTCCAGTCATATCTTCTGGGTTGGGCAACGCGTGTTCTGTTTGTTTTATGATTTATTTCTGCTGCTGTCACTACAAGAAATCTGCTGTGCCGATGAATCCTTAATGAGTATTCAGTATCGTCATACCAGATAAAATATTCGGCGTGAGGCAGTCCGATCTGCCTTACCAAATCCATGTCCAATACCATCCCGCAGAATGATGCGATGTCACACACAAAACAGGGCTGTCTGTATTGCTGTTCTGTACAGTTTTTTGACATGAGCCCTGTTTTTTGCAGATTTCGTCTATGAAATGTATCAATTTTGCCGTCTGTCCTGAGTGTTCCTGCAAATGCCTTGTACTGCGGCTGTTGCTGTCTTGCCTGCAAGATCTGTTCCATGTAATCTCTGGCTATCATTGCATCATCGTCGATGATAAGAATACAATCAACATCTTTTTCTAAGGACCTTTCTATGCCTTTTGCAAAGCCGCCCGCCCCTCCTATATTGCGCCGCAGATTGATGATGTCGAACCGTTCGTCTTTTTGATTTATTTCCTCAAGATAATTAGGGGTATTGTCTGTGGAAGCATTATTTACTATAATAATGCTGTCGGGAGCGACAGTCTGTCTCTCTATATTTTCAACACACTCCCGCAACAGGCATTCTCTGTTATATGTCACAATCACTACTGCGTATTTTGTGTGTATCACAATATACCCCCCTTAATAATCTATTCTTTCATTTTTCATTATTCCGCCAAAACATATTGCCTATTCCTCACCTCAGACAGCAGCATAACAGCATATGAACAAAGAGCATAAACCGTAATTGCCAGTTCCCTGTAAGAAAAAAACGCGTGTACATATGAATGATTCGCAGCTACCATATACCACCCAAACGGAAGTAGTGCACAAATCAAAAAGACAATGATTTTATTCCAAAATCTAATCTTACAAAATAATGCAGCAATAACGCTTATTGTGACAAATGCAGCCACGCAAAGAAGGCTGCCATAACCAACATAAATATTCTTTGCCAAAACATCCAAATATGAGATTGTATTTTCTGCAACCTCATACGATGCTCTTTCCTTTATTGTAAACATTGCTTCCGCAAAAATATCTGTACCTGAAACAATTCCTCCTATAACCCATTTTCCTATCCACATCAGAACATATCCTATTCCCCATATAACTCCTATCTTTACGAGGGAAATGATACTATCTCTTACCCCCCTGCAATACCTAAACACCAAATAACATGCTGTTATTCCCATCGTCACAAGTGGATACGTCAAAAAATCAAAAAAACATGTAAGACATCCTATTATAAAAAAATGATAAATCCACAATCGTTTGTCCTTTTCATATTTCCTGTCATAATTTAGAAAAAAAACAAATTGTATAAGTGTTATAACCCAAACTGAATGATATTGTAATGACAGAGACAAAGCCACTGGATTCAAGAATAAATATACGCACACCAGCGGGACAATTTCTTTACAGTTATGCTTGTACGCAAACATTGCGATGACGCATACCAGCAAACCAATCTGTACCGCCATAATAATATATCGAATTTCTTGATAATTAAAAAATATAAGCAATGGTTTCAGGAATATCTGATATCCATGCCAATATCTCCCATATGCAGCAGCACTATATTCTGAATTCCCATCTGTACCAAGAATTGTCAATGTTTCCACCGGACTTTTTCCATGAATATCTGCATGTTCATTGAGTACCGCTGCGACAAACGGGTTATATGAGCTCTCAAATCTTGCCTCCAGCAGCATTAACGCATCAGTAAAATTATCCAGCTGGGTATTCATATTAACAGAAAAATTCTCTGGCAAACCAGACACAGATTTTAGTAATGTATTATAATGTCCCGTTATAAGCCGCGGATATTCTCCCTCATTTTCAAATACTTCTTTTGACTCAGCCACATGTCTACACATACTTTGGGTAGGCAATGCATATACAACGCACATCAAAACATAGGCAGAAATCAGAAGAGCAATATATAACATAAATAACTTCACAGGCAAATGACATTTTTTTATTTTAGTTAAAATAACTTTATTCATATCTATAATTTCCCTTTTAACTGTATATTTTGATATTCACCTTTGTATATTACATGACAAG
>CAMWJQ010000179.1 GCA_947174615.1 uncultured Lachnospiraceae bacterium | reverse complement strand
ATAATAAAGTGTCGTGCTCAGCGGGAATGTCCGACCGTCCTGTGCGATTGCATTGCACCAGAGTCCGATGCTCTCAATCTTAGACGGGTCAAACTTAGCGTCTTTGTTATCCCTTCCTACAAATGCGCTGAAAGGGATTGTCACCTTCACGGGGAATCCCGTCTTTGCATTGGTCGTGTAGGCTTCAAATTCCTGCAAATATGTCTCAAATACATTGCTTGCTGCTGTAACCTGTACAACAACCTTCTGCCCTTCTGACTCTGGAATTGTGTAAAATTCCAGTGCATTGCCAGCGCTCCAGTCGGCATTCATGCCCTTTGTCGCACCTGCCCACGCATCCGCTGACGCAAGTGTGACATCCATCTTTAAACCATATGTTCCGCCAAATACCTTCTCTGAATCGTTTGTAAGGGAAAGGACGATCTCACTGCCGGAAGCTTTGTTTGTCGCCCATGTAAGCGCTAACTGCTGATTGTCGCCATTATATCCCTCAAAGTCCTCAGGAATCATATCGTTCTGCACTGGCGCTTCCATATTAAACTGTACTGTAATCTTTGCAATCTCTTCGTCATTGACATATAATGTGATTGTTCCGAGCGCTTTGCCAAAGCTGAGAAGTGCACTGTCCTTCAGCACTGCTTCCCATACGCCCTTCTCTTCATTATAAGATGCTTTCAGTATAACCTTATCAAATTCTGTCTCTGCTATAAACTGTACTTCTGCAGTCTTAGGATCTGCACCCGACACCCTTGCGGTAAGCTGTGTATCTGGATGGTCTTTATCCGGCAGTATACGGTCACCCGACTGCGGTGAAGTAATATATCCTGATACTCTGTCCGGCTTCGTCGTGTTGACAACGCCGCTGACCTGCTTGAATCCGCTGTTCATATCGGTGGCAAAGACACTTCTGCCATCATTGTAGAACCTGATGAATTCATCCATCATCTCGTGTCCGTGCAGAACACCGTTCTCCTTCTTCTCTGTCACATAGGGCAGGTAGAAGCTGCCATTTTCACTGAAATTCGCCCATACAAGGAAATAGCATACACCACCATCCTCGCTGATTTGGTCTAACAGCTGCATATACCAGTCCTGGACCTTATTGCCTGTGCGCTGGAGTGCAACGTCAGCACCCTCTGCATTTTTGTCTGCGACACCTGTTTCCGTAATCGCATAGATCTTGTTGTGTGCTTCTGCAAATTCTTTGAGGATTTTATTTTGTTTGCTGACGCTCTGCAGATATCCCGCTTCATTTTCAGGTGATGGATTTTGGTGATATAAGTCATATCCAATCATGTCTACATAATCATCACCAGGATATCTCGCTGCATACTCCTCTGCATTTGCCGCCTCGCTGCCTGGTCCATACACATAGAGCATGTTATGTACACCCTTTGTCTCCTTCATATAATCAACCGTGTAGCGGTACAGGTTGATATATGCCTGCTCGTCGCAGAGCGCTGCGCCCCACCAGAACCAGCTGCCTGTATTCTCATGGAACGGTCTGAACAGGATCGTAATCCCGTCTCCCTCAACAGCTTTCGCATAATCTGCTATCAAATCCAGATAATCCGTGTAAAGATAATTCAAATCCTGACCCGGCATAATCCGCTTCACGATATTTCCTGTCAGCGTCCCTGGCGTATATCCCGAGAAATTGTACTGTCTGGAACCATCCTCTGCCTTCCAATATCCCAGTGTATCACTGTCCTTGCCTGTCTCTCCTGACGCCTCGTATGCTTTAACCCTCTTATCAATCACATCAAAGTTTGGCATATGTGCAGACAATGTGATCAGCGCGCCTTTGGCTGCCGCCTCTTTGGTGATCGCTGCCAGATTGGCAATCCTCTCTGCTTCCGGCGCATCCCACGTGGATGCCTCATTTCCTGTGAGTGACAGAACATCAATACCGACAACGCCTGCGATGCTGCCTGTCACATCCTCTGTATCAGAGCTTGAAAATCCTTCGCCCTTGCTGCCTGCCTTGTGATGGGTATCATTCTGGTGCCCGAAAATCACGCTGTCAGACTCACCGACTGCCTTTAAGTACGCATACAGATTTCTGGCTGCCTCATTCGCATTCGCGTCTGCCAAAGCTATCTCGCTGGGGATACGGACTTTATTTCCGCTTGCTGTCTGTATACTTCTGCCGTCATCAACGACCTGGATCCCTGCCCCTTTCTGCGGAACAAGCGTGGAATCTACATAGATATCTGATTCAGCAGCCTTTGCAAACCGCATATTACCAAAATAGATGTCTCCCACAAAATCTGTATTTTTGCCTACCAGCCCCAATGTTAATTTGTTGAATGCACCCTCGGGTATCTTGAGTTCCAGGACATACTCTGCCTTGTAATAGCCTTCCATGCCTGGAATATCTACTGGCGTCCCTTCAGGCACCGCAGCGTCCTTGTCGATCAATTTCACTGTGCCGTCTATGTTATTGCTGAATAGTTTGACAGCAAAACTGCCAGATTTTTTATCTGCCGGCTTATAGTATATATCCACCTTGAATGTATTATATTCACTCAGCGACTCTACCGTTGATGGATGTGTATAGTCAAACTTTGCCTCACTCCAGTCCTTATCTGAATCGTTAGAATAATCCATATGGGCTGCGAGAAGTTTCTTACCGTCAACTGTCTCGTTTCTGAGTGTGCTCTGTCCCGTGTACTGCCAGCCTTCGGCAACATTCCACGCCGATGCATCCAAATCCAGCGTTAACTCATCCTCATTGCCGGGTTCAATCGTCGCCTCAACAATCTGTACTTCTGTCTGCTCTGTCGTCACGACACGCATCTCATCATAACAGATCACCGTGCTCAGCGGATATTCCACTGTCTCGCTTGGCAATGCGTTACACCAGAGTCCAATCACCTGAATATTTGCCGGGTCAAACTTGCCATTCTGTTTCCCCACAAATGCACTGAAAGGAATTGTTACCTTGACAGGCGTTCCGGTTGCTGCATACTTTGTGTACGCCTCATATTCCTGCAGATAGACCTCAAATTCTTCTGCACCGCTCTTTACCTGAACAACAACTTTCTGCCCCTTTTGCTCTGGTATGGTGTACAGCTCAAGAGCGTTTCCCTCACTCCAGTCTGCCTCAAAACTCTTGGTCGCACCTACCCACGCGTCCTTTTTCGCCAGCGTGATATCCATCTGCATACCATATTTTCCGCCAAATACCTTGTCTTTTTCTTCTGTCAGTTTGAGCGAAATCTCGCTTCCTGTATCTTTATTGGTAGTCCATGAACTGTTTAACTCCCTGTTACTGCCTGCGTACCCCTCAAAGTCCTCAGGAATCATGTCATTTTGTTCAGCCTGCTTTAAGTTAAACCTGGCACTGATTTCCGCGATTTTGGCATCGCCGACCATCAGTGCGATCATACCGGGAATTTCACCAAGGCTTAAAAGCTGTTCGTCTGTCATCTGTGCTTCCCAGACGCCGTCCTTCTCATTGTATGATGCTTTCAGAACGACTTCCTTCTCTCCTGCGGAAGCTACAAACTGAACTTCAGCTGTGCCAACCTCACCTGATAACCTCGCCGCCAGCCTCGTGCTCCCGCTGCCAGCCAGCAATCTGTCACCGGACTGCGGCGCTGTGATATAACCAGCCACTGCATCTGCCTTCGTCGTGTTGGTCACGCCTTTGATGTTCTTAAACGCGCTGTTCATGTCTGTCGCAAAGGCACTCCTGTCGTCATTGTAGAATTTGATGAACTCGTCCATCATCTCATGTCCGTGCAGAACGCCGTTCTCTTTCTTCTCTGTCACGTAGGGCAGATAGAAGCTGCCATTCTCATCAAAATTAGCCCATACAAGGAAATAACAGATACCGCCATCCTCACTGATTTGGTCTAACAGCTTCGTATACCAGTCCATCACTTCGTTGCCTGTACGCCTGAGCGCAATATCTGCGCCTTGTGCGTTTTTATCTGCGACACCCGTCTCTGTGATCGCATATAGTTTGTTGTGCGCTTCTGCAAACTCCTTTAAAATCTGATTCTGCCGGCTGATGCTCTGCAGATAGCCTGCTTCATTATCCTGTGAAGGATACTGGTGATACAAATCATATCCAATCATGTCCACATAGGCATCGCCCGGATATCTTGCTGCGTATTCCGCTGCATTTGCCGCCTCACTGCCCGGTCCGTAGACATAGAGGATATTGTGGACACCTCTGGTTTCTTTCAGATAATCTACTGTATATCGGTACAATGCGATATATGCCTGCTCATCGCAGAGCGCTGCCCCCCACCAGAACCAGCTTCCCGTATTTTCATGAAGCGGTCTGAACAGAATGGTAATACCGTCGCCTTCAACAGCCTTCGCATAATCTGCTATCAGATCCAGATAATCTGTATAGAGATAATTCAAGTCTTGTCCCGGCATAATTCTTGCCACGACATTTCCTGTCAGTGTTCCCGGTGTATATCCGGAGAAATTGTATTGTTTCTTACCATCTACTTCCCAATAGCCTAATGTTTCATTTGTTGTTCCGCCTGATATCTCAAAATTCTTTACTCTCTTGTCAATCAGATCAAAATTTGGCATATGCGCAGACAATGTTACCAATGCACCTTCTGCTGCCGCCTCCTTGGTAATCCTTGCCACATTAGCAATTCTCTCAGCCTCCGGCGTATTCCACTCCGACGCCTCGTTTCCTGTAAGAGACAATGTATCAATACCAATTACACCTGCGATGCTGCCTGTCACATCCTTGGTATCGGAATTAGAAAAATTTTCGCCTGTATTTCCTGCTTTGTGGTGTGTATCATTCTGATGTCCGAAAATCACGCTGTCAGAGTTACCGACCGCCTTTAAATACGCATATAGGTTCTTTGTCGCTTCGATTGCCTTCGCATCAACTAGTGCTACATTTTCTGCAATCGGCGTCTTTTGACCGCTTGCTGTCTGAATGGCTCTTCCATCGTCAACGACTCGGATTCCATCCCCCTTCTTTGGCTCGATGGTCGCATCTACGTAGATATCCGGTGTGGTTCTCTTTGTAAAACGCATATTATCAAAATAAACGTCTCCAGCAAAGTCTGTATATTTGCCGATAAAGCCAAGTGTCATGTTCTGGAAAGCTCCTTCATACTTCTTTTCCAGTACATACTCTGCCTTATAATAGCCCTCTAATCCCGGAATATCCACCGCTTCTCCTTCCGGTAATGCGGCATCGCTGTTGATCGTCTCTTTGTCTGTCTCCGGCGACTTTGCAAATAACTTGATGCCCAGACTGCCTGCTGATTTGTCGGCAGGTTTATAGTATACGTCTGCCACAAAGGCATTGTATCCCTTTAAGCTTGCTACTTCTGCCGGGTGGCTGTAATCGAACTTCGCCTCACTCCAATCTTTGTCAGTATCTTTAGAATAATCTAATGAAACCACTAACAGCTTCTTATCATTGATTGTCTTGTTCTCAATCCTGCTTTCTCCACCATTATAAGCATAAGGATCTCCAACCTTCCATGCTGATTTATCCAGTTCCAGAACCACGTCCTCTGTCGGCTCAGGGGTTTCGCCGGTTTCATTTACAGCCCAGACTTTGAGGTTGTCCAGATATAAGTCACCGGCGTAAGCACTGTCCTGACCGGCAAGACAGGGAATGACTGCATGAATCGGCGTAATTTTGTCAAAAGGATATGATTTGTTCTCACCTGCGTCATTATCCCAAACCTGAAGATCATTCATGTCAATTTCAACATGGGCTTTCTTAAAATCCGGTACATTTGTATCGTCTTCCAGTGTATCCACTGTGATCTCCGGCCACGTTTTCTGGGTAGCCCAATCCCACGCACTGCCGCTGGCAACCGTTGCCTGTCCCTTTATCGTGACAAAACTATCTGCTGTCACACTTGCAGACGGAAAATAAATATCATAACTCATGACCACCTTTTCCGTGATCGGTTTGTCATATTGTTCTGACAGGTTAAACTGTGCCTTAAAGATGTCTTCCCAGCCAGATCCTCCTAACTGTACGGAATACTTCACCGCCTTATTGCCCGACGCAAGTTCCGCCAGTTCCGGCGTTCTTCCCGAAACATTTTCTGTCATAACATTTTCAAGACTTGACAGTTCATTAAAGTCATTCTCATAAATCAGTTCTTTGCTTATTGTCGGAGGTTCTTCCTCGGAGCTTACTGCCCTTACTTCAAGGTTATCCAGATAGATATCACCTGCATAGGTACTTCCTGCTCCTGCAAAGCAGGGGATGACTGCCTTAATCGGCGTAATTTGCTCAAACGGGTATGCTACATTCTTTGAGCCGTCCCAAGTTTCAAAATCATTCATGTCAATTACGATATGCGCTTTCTTGAATCCTGGTACTTTTGCATCCTCCACCAGTGTTTCTGCCTTAAATTCCGGCCATGATTTCTGGGATACCCATGTTTCGCCAGCGCCACTCTTCAATGCCGCCTGCGCTTTCATGGAATCAAATGTGCCACCCTCGCCTCCCGTCACGCCGTCTGACGGGAAGTATACATCATAGCTCATAATCACCTTATCGGTAATCGCTTCCTCATACGGTGTGTCCAGTTGAAACTCTGCTTTAAAAATATCGTCCCAGCTGCCTCCTGACAGTGCGCTGACAGTATACTTGACTGCCTTGTTTCCTGCTGCCAGCTCCGCCAGTTCCGGCGCTCTTCCCGAAACATTCTCTGTCATGACATTTTCAAGACTTGACAGCTCATTAAAATCCTGTTTGTAAATCAGCTCCCCTTCAAGTGGTTTTTCTTCCTCACCAGGGTCATCCGGAGCTGGCGGGTTATCATCACCCGATGTTACACCTACCGCTTTTACCTTCAGGTTGTCAAGATAGATGTCGCCCTTGTACTTACTTGTGTTTCCAGCCAGGCATGGGATGACTGCCTTGATTGGCGTAATCTGCTCAAACGGGTATGCTACATTACCTGATCCATCCCAGGTTTCAAAATCATTCATGTCAATTTCCACATGAAACACCTTATAACCTGTCACCTGATCATCTGTTGACCACTGATTAGTATCATCCGGATAACTTGGCCATGATTTTTGTGTTATCCATGTCCAGTTCTCTCCGCTTTTTAAAGCAGCCATAGGGGTCATTACGCCGAAATCTTCCCCAACACTTTCTGCAGGAAAGTACAAATCATAACTCATGACTACCTTGTCACTTATCGTCTTGGCAAATTCATTGGAAAGGTCAATCTCTGCCTTAAAAATATCCTCCCATCCTTCAGCATTGGATAAGTCCGTCGTGAACTTGATCGCCTTATTTCCATCCGCAAGCTCTGCAATAGACACATTGAGATTGTCGTCCGCATCCTTGGGTAAAGTGCTGCCCTCTACATTCACAACATCTGCAAGCTTTTCTACATTATCAAAGTCATTCTCATAGATCGTCGTCCCTTGGATTTCCTCCTGACGCTGCTCCTTATCAGATTCTTTATCTAACGACTCCTCATCTTCGTCCGACTCCGTTATATCCACCGATCTGGTCTCAGTCTGAATCTCTGTATCGGTTTCGCTCTCTGTACTGTCCTCCCGTTCCGTCATGCTTTCTGTGTCGGATTCCTTCTCAGTCTCCGAGGCGTTCTCCGTTTCATTCTGCTCTGAGCTGGATTCCTGTGTCTCAACAGTGTCCTCTTTCTGTTCTGTCGATTCATTATCGGTCGATTGTCCGTCCTGTGATGCGCCTTCCTCTGTTTCCTCTGACGCAGCCTTCTCAGAAATGTCCTCTTTGTAAGCTGCCTCCGCTGCCATGGCTGTAACAGAAAGGTCGGGAACCGAAGTCACCATAAGCGCTGCCGCCATCGCTATTGCCAGACTTCGTTTCAATGTTTTTCGCAATCTTCCTACCACCATATTGTGCTCTCTCCTTTCTCATAATAACGATAGTGCATCAACTGCACAATATAAATTTAGCATAAATTTAGTTTATGAAATATTGATTTTTTAGCTAAAGAAAGT
>CAMWJQ010000178.1 GCA_947174615.1 uncultured Lachnospiraceae bacterium | reverse complement strand
GCAATAACACAATAACTTTTAGGGTTAAACTCAACGGGTAGGCTGAACTGTAACAATAATTTTTTATTTCAAAAACAAGAAAAATAGGATAAAATAATGATCATAAGGAAGGAGTCCTCTTATGAAAAATTATGACGAAATCAGAAATCACTTTTATGGAACACTGGGGTTTATTCAATTACTTGATATGCGGATCACCGAGCTCTCAGAAGGATACTGCAAAGGAGAAATGCCCCTGAGACCTGAAATTTTAAATCCGCTTGGCACAGTCCATGGCGGATGTACCTTCGCACTTGCTGACACCATCGGCGGCAGTGCTGCGCTCACGCATGGCAACAGTGTCGTAACTGTTGACAGCAATATTCATTATCTAGCGCCTGCGTGTAACACTGAAAAACTGATTGCTGAAGCCAAAGAAATCAAATATGGCGCCACCATCGCTGTCTACGAAGTCAATGTCTACAAGGCTGACGGCACAATGGTTGCCTCTTCCACACAGTCCTATTTTATTGTATCAAACAAAAACAAGAACAGGCAGGAGAATGAGTAACTGCTCTCCTGCCTGCATGTTTATTTATTGTAAAGATCTCTTCTGTCAATGACGCGGACTGCCTTGCCCTCGCTTCTGGTTATCGTCTTAGGTTCTACAACCTTCACATCCACTTTGATACCCAGCATTGATTTTAAGCCTGCCACGATCGACCGCTCTCGTTCTGCCTTATTAAATGATGCATCTTCTGCCATCTGAGGTGTCTTTTCCACCTGCACTTCAATGGTATCATTGTTTCCGATACGATCTACTACAATCTGGTAATTCGCTTCATATCCTTTATTTAACAGCACTGCTTCAATCTGTGACGGCCATACATTGACACCCTTTACAACCATCATATCATCACTTCGTCCCATCGGTTTATGCATACGAATATGAGTACGTCCGCACGAACATTTCTTTCTTGTCAGATAACACAAATCACGTGTGCGGTATCTAAGCAGCGGAAAAGCTTTTTTGGTAATACAGGTAAATACCAACTCTCCAATCTCGCCTTCCGGAAGCACCTCTCCCGTATCAGGATTGATGATTTCAGGGATAAAATGATCCTCTTGTATATGCATTCCCTGCTGCTCCTCACACTCAAAGGAAACACCGGGACCAGAAATCTCTGTAAGCCCATAGATATCATACGCTTTGATTCCAAGCGTATTTTCGATATTTCTGCGCATTTCCTCTGTCCATGGCTCCGCGCCAAAGATGCCCGCCTTCAATTGAATCTGATCGCGAAGCCCTCTTGCATTGATTTCCTCTCCGAGATTCGCAGCGTAAGACGGTGTACAGCACAGAATCGTAGAGCCAAGATCCGTCATAAATTGAAGCTGGCGCTCTGTATTTCCAGAAGACATCGGCAAAGTCAGACAGCCTACCTTGTGCGAACCGCCATTTAATCCAGGACCGCCTGTAAAGAGTCCGTATCCATAGCAGACATGACACACATCTTCCTTTGTACCACCTGCCGCTACGATTGCCCTCGCGCAGCACTCTTCCCACACATCGATGTCCTCCTGCGTATAAAAAGCCACAACGCGGCGTCCTGTCGTGCCGCTTGTAGACTGGATACGCACACACTCTGATAACGGAACTGCCAGCAGCCCATAAGGATACTGGTCACGCAGGTCATCTTTGTTGATAAAAGGAAGTTTATGTAAATCTTCTATCCCCTTTATATCTTCTGGTTTTACACCTGCTGCGTCCATTTTATCCCGATAAAATGCTACGTTATCATATACATATTTTACCTGTTTTACCAAGCGTTCACTTTGCAGTTTCTGAATCTGCTCTACCGGCATTGTCTCAATGACCGGCTGATAATAATTTGCCATTTATATTTCTCCTTCGCTTTAATTATTTAAAGTTATACATTTATAAAGTGTACCATACTTTTATATAAATGTTAACATTTTTCGCTACAAAAATTTGGAATACAAAATTTTATTTTCATGTTGTTCTGCGATGCCATTTGCAAAAAGTTCATTTATGCGATAGAATAGTCAGTATAAAAATATGAGGAGGTTCAAACATGAAATCAAAGGTTTACTTTTCCAGGACAATCACACCAGAAAAAGTTGTAGAACTATTCCAATTAACAGGCAAAACACTTGGCGGCAACACTGCGATCAAGATTCATTCCGGTGAAGTCGGAAACCAGAATTTTTTAAAACCGGACTTCTGGAAGCCAATCATCGACCATATAGGCGGCACTGTCGTTGAGTGCAATACTGCTTATGAGGGCAGCCGGGACACTACTGTAAAGCATATGAAAACGCTGCGTGAACATGGGTGGATCAAATATTTTGATGTAGAGCTGATGGACGCCGAAGGTCCAGATCTTGAGCTTGCTATTCCCAACGGAAAGAAAATCCAAAAGAATTTTGTTGGAAAGACATTGACCAACTACGATTCCCTGTTGGTACTCTCTCATTTTAAGGGTCATCCTATGGGCGGTTACGGCGGAGCCATCAAACAACTCTCCATCGGTCTTGCCTCCTCGCTGGGCAAGGCTTACATCCACGGGGCAGGTGATACCAACAATTTCTGGGGCGCTGACCATGATTCCTTCCTGGAGTCTATGGCAGATGCCGCTTCCAGCATTATCGACTACTTTCAGGGCAATATCGTCTATATCAATGTCATGAAAAACATGTCTGTGGACTGCGACTGCTGTGCCGTAGCAGAGGACCCCTGCATGGCTGATATCGGCATTCTGGCATCGCTTGATCCGATTGCGATTGATCAGGCTTGTCTTGATCTCGTCTATGCATCGAACGATCCCGGCAGAGACCACCTGCTCAAGCGCATAGAATCAAAAAATGGTGTCCACACCATAGAGGCAGCAGTCAACTTAGGCTTTGGTTCTCGTGATTATGAACTTGTCACAGTGGAATAGTTTTATAACTTATCTTGTAAAGGGCACTCCATTTGGGAGTGTTCTTTTGTGTCATTTAATAAACATCGCATCCCCAAATGAAAAAAAACGATACCGCTCCCGCACTGCTTCCTGATATGCGCCAAGTACATTCTCACGCCCGGCAAGCGCTGACACAAGCATGATTAACGTGGACTCAGGCAAATGAAAATTTGTAATCAGGCTGTCCAGCACCTTGAATTGATAGCCCGGATAAATAAAGATCTCCGTATCCCCGCTTCCAGCTAAGACTTTGCCGTTATCATCGGCGGCGCTCTCCACAGTGCGGCAGCTTGTCGTTCCCACACAGATCACCCTGCCGCCCGCCTGTTTTGTACGATTGATCGTGTCGGCAGCCTCCTGTGTCACTTGATAAAATTCCGAGTGCATATGATGATTTAGAAGATTCTCTTCCTTCACTGGACGAAAGGTGCCAAGTCCGACATGCAAAGTCACATATGCGGTCTGAACGCCCCGCTCCTGAACCTTTTTTAACAATTCCTCCGTAAAATGCAGCCCTGCTGTAGGCGCTGCCGCAGAACCTTCGCATTTCGCATAAACTGTCTGATAGCGGCTTTTGTCTGCAAGCTTATGTGTGATATAGGGCGGCAGCGGCATCTCTCCCAGCCTGTCAAGCACCTCCTCGAAGATGCCTTCATATTCAAACTGTATCAGGCGATTTCCCTCATCAACCACATTGAGAACTTTTCCGGTGAGCAGACCGCCGCCAAAATGAATGACAGCGCCCTCTCTTGCCTTTTTGCCGGGTTTTACAAGCGTTTCCCAGATATCCTTTTCGCGGCGTTTGAGCAGCAGTACTTCAATCGCTGCTCCTGTCTCCGCCTTTGTTCCCATAAGCCTCGCTGGAATCACTTTTGTATTGTTCAGCACAAGACAATCCCCTTCACTTAGGTATTCTATGATATCTGTAAATTTTCTGTGCGCCGCTGCCCCTGTCTCTTTATCGAGCACAAACAGTCTGGAAGCCGACCTGTCCGCCAATGGGTCCTGTGCAATGAGCTCCGGCGGCAGGTCAAAATAAAAATCTTTTTTTAATAATTCTTTTTGCATAATTACGCCCTAAGCTCAATGCCTAGCCCTTCCAAACCATTCAATATTTTCTTCATGGCACCTGACACATCACTCTCCTCGAGTGTCCTGTCTTTGGCCCTGAACATAATAGAGTACGCTACAGACTTATAGCCTGACTTAATCTGGCTTCCTTCATAAATATCAAACAATTGATACGCTTCAAGAATTTTACCGCCACGCTGCTCAATCACCTTTTCAATGTCGCCCACTAAAACATTCTTGGGCACCACCATGCTAATATCACGGGATACGGCAGGATACTTCGCAATCCCCTCATATTTTCTGTCAAATGAAGCAAAAGGAAGAATCTCCGGCATATCTAATACTGCCACATACACTTTGATATCTATGCCATAATTGTCTGTTACCTCGGGATGTACCTCACCTAAATATCCGATTGTCACATCTTTATACTGGATCAGTGCCTGACGTCCCGGATGTAAAAATGTCTTATCCGCATTTGGATCATACGTAATCTTCTTTGTCATGCCAATACTCTCAAAAAACTCTTCGACCACCCCTTTCATCGTAAAGAAATCACCCTCACCATACATGCCTAGTGTGAACTGCATCCGCTCATCTGGATAATCCGTCACAGGCAGGCTTCTGGGAATATAAATATTTCCAAGCTCATACAGACGCACATTCTTATTTCTGCGGTTATAATTCAATGCCAGTGAAGTCAGAATTCCATTCAGAGAAATCGTTCTCATAATAGAGAAATCCTCCCCTAACGGATTGGCAATCGTCACAGTCTGACGCAGCGGGCTGTCCGCTGGAATCATAAGCTTGTCAAATACCTTCGGGCTCTCGAACGAATAGCACATCGCCTGTGAAAATCCACAGTATTCAGCTATATCTCTTGCCTTCTCCTCGACTCTAAGTTTGAATGACATCTTGCCTGTTGTCGCCTCACCTGTCGGAAGTGTTGTCGGTATCTTATCATATCCGTAGAATCTTGCAACCTCCTCTGCGATGTCCGCAAAACACTCAATATCCTGCCGGAAAGATGGCGCTGTAATCATACCCGTACGCTCATCATATGCCAACTCTAAGCGATTGAAAATATCAAGCATCTCTTCCTTTGGAATATCTGTTCCAAGAAATTTGTTGATTCGTTCCGGCTCAAACGGTATCTGTTTTAACGCTGCGAGAGGCTCTTTTACATCCACGATTCCGCCGACAACCTCTCCACATCCAAGCTCTTCAATCAACTGGCATGCTCTATTGATCGCTGCCTCTGCATTTCTCGGGTCCAATCCTTTCTCAAAAATACCAGAAGCATCCGTCCGAAGTCCTACTCTCTTGGAAGATTTTCTGATATTCGCTCCATTGAACGTAGCCGCCTCAAACAAAACAGTCTGCACCTCATCTGTAATCTTTGAGTTTTCACCGCCCATAATTCCTGCAAGACCAATTTCCTTCTCCGCATCACAGATCATCAGCATCTCCGAATCCAGCGTTCTCACCTGTCCGTCAAGAGTCTGGAACGTATCGCCGTCCTTCGCACGCCGCACAATAATCTTGTTTCCAGCCACGTTGTTTAAGTCATAGGCATGCATTGGCTGTCCGTATTCCATCATAACATAGTTTGTGATATCAACAAGATTGTTGATGGGGCGAATCCCACACGATGCGAGCCTTCTCTGCATCCACTCCGGTGATGGTGCAATCTTAATATTTTTGCACACTCTTGCACAGAACCGTGTGCAGAGATCTCTATCCTTGATTTCCACCGAAATAAAATTGTTGACATCCTCGTCATTTCCCTTTACTTCTACCACAGGAGGCAGAAATGGTTTTCTGAACGTGGCTGCTGCCTCCCGCGCAATCCCTAATATACTGTAACAGTCTACGCGGTTGGAAGTCACCTCATACTCTACCACCGTGTCGCGCAGCCCGAGTGCCTCCACTGCATCCTCTCCGGGTGTCACTGGCTTCTGAAATACATAGACGCCATCTTCCGGTGCCTCTGGATACAGTTCACGGCTGGAACCAAGCTCCTCGATCGCACACATCATACCAGCTGACTCGATGCCGCGCAGCTTCCCTGCCTTGATCTTAATACCGTTTTCCGGCAGCGGACCTCCGTCATGTCCGCCTGCTACCTTTCCCCCGTCAAGAACCGTCGGAACATAATCACCCTCTTTTAGATTCTGTGCGCCTGTCACAATCTGCACAGTCTCTGTGCCCACATTGACTTGACAGATAATCAGCTTATCTGCATCCGGGTGGCGCTCTATTTTCTCGATGTGCCCCACGACAATCTTCTCAAGATTTTTATCCAGCCGCGTGAATCCCTCTACTTTTGTTCCTGAGAGTGTCATTGCATCACAGTACTCCTTGTCCCCGCAGGAGAGCTCAGGTACATATGCCTTAATCCACGATAATGATGTGTTCATTTTATCCTCCAATCTATGACACATGTGTCATTTTCCACTCATTTATAATTTCTTTAAAACTGCTTTAAGAATCGAATATCATTCTCATACAAAAGCCGCATATCATCAATCTCATACTTTAAAAGTGCGATCCTCTCCAATCCTACGCCAAATGCGAAGCCTGTATATTCCTCGGGGTCAATATTGCACATTTTCAATACCTTGGGATGAACCATGCCACAGCCTAAAATCTCGATCCACCCTTCTCCTTTGCAGAACCGGCAGCCACTTCCGCCGCACTTGAAACACGAAACATCCATCTCAGCAGATGGCTCTGTGAATGGGAAATGATGTGGTCTGAACTTCACCTTCGTCTCTTCACCAAACAGCTCCTTTGCAAACTCTGCCAGCGTTCCTTTCAGATCAGCAAAAGTGATATTTTTGTCAATCACAAGCCCCTCAATCTGATGGAACGACGGTGAATGTGTCGCATCCACCTCATCCGCACGGAACACACGCCCCGGTGCGATCATTCGTATCGGAAGATTTCCTTTCTCCATCTCATGCACCTGAACACCGGAGGTCTGTGTCCTGAGCAGGATGTCACTGTTGATGTAAAATGTATCCTGTTCATCCTTTGCCGGATGGTCTGACGGGATATTGAGCGCCTCAAAGTTGTAATAATCTTTCTCCACCTCAGGACCTTCCACAACCTCATAACCCATTCCGATAAAGATGCGCTCTACCTCCTCGAGTGCGATTGTATTTGGGTGGCGGTGTCCCACGCTGTTTTTCTGTGCAGGCAGTGTCACGTCAATCACTTCCGCTCTCATCCGCGCTTCACGGAGCTTTCGCTCCATGTTGGTCTTTGCCTCATCCAGCACGCGCTCTATCTCTGTTCTGGCTTCATTTACAAGCTGTCCGACTTTGGGTCTGTCCTCCGGCGCCACATCCTTCATGCCCTTGAGAACAGCCGTAAGCTCTCCTTTTTTACCCAAAAAACTGACACGAACATCATTTAATTTATCCAACGCTTCACTCTCATTGATCTGGCGGATTGCCTCTGCCTTAATCTGCTCTAATCTCTCTTTCATTATCGTTCTCCTTTACATTTTAATTCATAATCGTGCAAAGCTGACTGTCTTGTCTCCAGGCGCCCGTGTGCATTAAAAAATCCCCTGCAGAAAAACTCTGCAAGGGACGAATAAACCGCGGTACCACCCAATTTTCTATATCAAACAGACATTTCACCTGTTCGCTGTGTCATCTGCACATAACTGCACCTACACATATTATAGACACTCATTAGACATAACGTGTCACTCCGTCTCTTCCTACCATGATGTTCGACTGTCAAAACTGAGACAAAACTTCAGAAAAGCTGCTCCGGTGGGAAATTCGATATCATAGTTGAACTGGGGAAGCTTTCAGCCGGTGACTTCCGATCTCTGACAGAAACTAAGATTCTACATAACACCTTCATTGCATTTACACATATATTTATTCCTTAAATTTAGTCATATAATGGATCGAATTCTTTCTTGGCTATCACCTTACAATAACATAGATCTTCCTTATAT
>CAMWJQ010000177.1 GCA_947174615.1 uncultured Lachnospiraceae bacterium | reverse complement strand
TTGCAACGCAGGCCGCCTTAATAATATCAGAGCCGGTCGCCGCATACTGATCACAATTACATAGCCCGCTATGCGCCCTTCATTTGGCACAAATCTCCCACAAATTGTGACGCACATCTGGCGGAAAGCATTTTCAAACACGCTCTAGAGCATAGAATAATTAATTTATATAATTTTTATTGTTATCTATTATCCATTCAGATATAATATAACAATACGCTAAAAAAATTACTTAAAATATATTGAACTACCAATAATATATGATACCCCAAATGATATTATACTGGTGGTCGAAAAGACTGACCGCTCAGTATAAAATTATGCACACAGCCGCATAAGGAAATATGCCGCTTCGCGGCTGCGGCTGGCGCAATACTCACGGCAGATTTCATCTGTCGTGAGTATAAATGCAATCAAACAGGAGGAATAAGAATGCCTAAAATAACCGAAAAAGTTAAACCATTTTTGAAATGGGCAGGTGGTAAAACACAGCTGTTACCAGCACTAGAACCTTATTTTCCCTTTACAGATAAACGTATAACCAAATATGCTGAACCCTTTGTCGGAGGAGGTGCAGTGCTATTTCATATTCTTAACAAATATGATATCAAAGATATCTACATCAGCGATGTTAATTCTGACTTGATAGATAGCTATATCACCATAAGAGATAATATTGATAGTTTAGTAACAATGCTGCATACATATGAAGATATATATTTAAGACAAGATGAGTCAGGAAAGAAACATTATTTCCTAAAAAATCGTTCCAGATTCAACGAGTTAAAATTAACCTCTTCCTCTGATACAATAATAGAAAAATCTGCATTAATGATATTTTTAAATCATACTTGCTTCAACGGGCTTTATAGAGTTAATTCAAAAGGGCTATACAATGTTCCAGCAGGAAAGTATAAGAATCCATCAATATGTGATGAAGCTAATTTACGTAATATTTCCCAAAAGCTCTCTACAGTCACTATTGTATGTGCTCCATATTACCAATCCGAAAGTTTTATCGATGAAACTACTTTTGTTTATTTCGATCCACCATATAGACCACTGACTCAAACTGCAAATTTTACCGCATATACCGAATATGAATTTGGAGATTCAGAACAAAAAGCACTGGCGCTTTATTATGATAAGCTTTGTAAAAAAGGCGCTTTATGCTTATTAAGTAATTCCGATCCTAAGAATTACGACCCTAAAGATAATTTTTTCGATGATTTGTACTCCAATTATAATATAAGTCGGGTTTATGCCAACAGAATGATAAACAGCAACGCATCCGCAAGAGGTAAGATCACCGAAATACTAGTATCAAACAATACTAAACAAAAAGGAGAAGGTACAGTAATGTTTTTAGAAATGAGCAAAAAAGAATTTACTACCCGTTTTGAAGAAGGCTTGTTGAATACAAACAGAGGCTATAACTACTATGTTGATTGGACCCATATCCTAGGCTTAAAAACTTATCAAATTGAAATCCATGCATTAGATATTCTGATACGGTGTGAAGAAAGTGACTTTAAGAATCGATTTACTGAGTTAATTCAAAAATTACCAAACGTGATAGAAGTATTTCCATATCTATTTGCCCTATCTAAAGCTGAACGAGACTCTGTAGTTCGGAATGGTACTTTAAAAATTTTAGGCAGTGAGATAGACAGTGATGATTATGGTATATTCAATTTTAATGGAGAAAATCTGGCTAAAAATTGTTCACAGGAAAAGATTGATGAGTATTATCATTTTTTTGTTGAAATGGGGTTGAAATCTCTGTTTCAAAATCTTCTTGAAAAAAGTGTTATGGATTATATCATTGGCGTTTTGGTTGGATTAGATTCTAACGGAAGGAAAAACAGAGGTGGCGCAGCTTTTGAATTAGCATGTGAACCTATTATACGTCATGTATGTGAACCATATGGGTTAAAGGTATTGACTCAGAAAAAATTTAAATTTTTACACGAAACATATGGGATGCACATTAGCAATGATGAAGCTAACAGGAAAGCAGATTTTATAATCCTTAATTCAACTCACACCAAATGTATGAATATTGAAGTAAATTTTTATAATGGCGGCGGATCTAAACCTGAAGAAATAATTGATGCTTATATTAACAGGCAAAACGATTTGGCAAAATTAAACATAGGCTTTGCATTAATAACAGATGGGAACTGCTGGAAAGGAACTACAAACCAGCTTTCTAAAGGATTGAACCACTTAAATTATTTAATGAATTACAATCTTGCAAAGAGTGGTATGTTAGATGAAATAATCAAAAAAGAATTTGAGGTATAGAGTTTGTCAGAAAAGAAAATTAGAAAATGGGAACCTGAAAATTTTGAATTAGAAATGACCACACATTGGTCCTTCCCCCAAAGGGGGAACTGGGCAACGCATGATGCAAAATGGCGGGGCAACTGGTCCCCTTACATTCCTCGAAACATCCTTTTAAGATATTCTAATGAATGTGATTTAGTCTTAGATCAATTTGCTGGCGGTGGAACAACTCTTGTTGAAGCTAAACTCCTCAACCGAAATATTATCGGTGTTGATATCAATGATACTGCGCTCGAAAGGTGCAAAGAGAAAACCTCTTTTAAGCATGAGTCCGCAAACGGGAAAGTATATATTAAAAAGGGAGATGCGAGGCATTTAGATTTTATCAATGATACTAGTATTGATTTAATTTGCACACATCCCCCCTACGCCAATATTATAAATTACAGTGACAATACAGAGGGCGACTTATCTCTCCTTAAAATAAAGGATTTTCTATTAGAAATGGAATCCGTTGCAAAGGAATGCTACAGAGTATTAAAAAAGGATAAGTTTTGTGCAATTCTTATGGGTGATACTCGCCAAAAGGGTTGCATAATTCCAATGAGTTTTGATGTTATGAAGATTTTTCAAGATGTTGGCTTCACCTTAAAAGAATTAATCATAAAAGAGCAGCATAATTGTAAAGCTACTGGGTACTGGAAAACCAATAGCATTAAATACAATTTCCTGTTAATTGCACATGAGTACTTATTTGTTTTTAAGAAAACAAAATAGGGGAAAATCCTTCCCCTATTTAAACATCCTGTATCCGTACCCTCTCACGAAATCTTAGGAAACAGCTCTCTGACCGTCGGATAAATCTGTGCAAACTTGCGGTAACGCTCCTCATAGCGCGCCGCGAGCTCTTTGTCCGGCTCCACGCTGTCAACAACCTTGATAAGCTTTGCTGCCGCTTCTTCCACGGAATCATACTCTCCGCATGCCACTGCCGCAAGGATTGCACCGCCGTATCCCGGTCCCTCCTCACTCTCAATAAGATCAAGCCGGATATTTAACACATTGGCAAATATCTTTTTCCAAAGCGGGCTTTTCGCACCTCCCCCACAGATTTTGGAGGACTGTATGTTGATCCCAAGGCTTTTTGCTATCTCAAATGAATCGCGTATCGCAAACGCCACGCCCTCAAGTACCGCCTGATACAAATCGGCACGTGTTGAATCCATCGTCATGCCAATCAATGTACCGCGCGCGTTGGCATCATTGTGCGGGGAACGCTCGCCCATCAGATACGGCAGGAAATAAACATGATTATTTCCCAGCATCTCCTCTGTGACTGCCTCCTGTTCTTTGACAAACTCCGATGTCTGCATGATTTCCTCCATCCACCACTTGTTGCAGGACGCAGCGCTCAGCATACAGCCCATCAGATGATATTTTCCGTCGGCATGCGCAAAAGAATGAAGTGCATTATTTTGATCTACGCCAAACTTCCTGCTGGATATAAATATCGTACCGCTTGTTCCCAGTGAAATATTACACATCCCGTCACCAACTGTCCCTGTACCAATCGCTGCCGCCGCATTGTCGCCTGCCCCCGCAGCCACCTTGACCTGTTCTGACAGCCCGAGCTCTGCTGCCACATCAGGCTTCAAGGTACCCACCACCTCATAACTCTCATAGATTTTGGCAAGCTGCGACTCCTTCACACCGCAAATCTCCATCATTTCCTGCGACCAGCACTTGTGCTCCACATCAAACAGCAGCATTCCCGATGCGTCGGAAACATCCGTACAGAAACTGCCTGTGAGCATATAGGCAATATAATCCTTCGGCAGCATAATCTTGCTGATTCTGGCAAAGTTCTCAGGCTCCTTATTTTTTACCCATAGAATTTTGGGCGCGGTAAATCCGGTAAATGCAATATTTGCCGTGTACATCGAAAGCTTTTCTTTTCCAATCTCCTGATTCAGATAATCTGTCTCCTCCTGCGTCCTGCCATCATTCCACAGAATTGCCGGACGGATAACCTCATCCTGCGCATCAAGGATCACAAGCCCATGCATCTGCCCGCCAAAGCTGATACCTGCTACCTGCGCTCTGTCACAGTCCGCTGTCAGCTCTTTCAAGCCCTGCTTCACCGCCTGCCACCAATCCTCCGGCTTCTGCTCACTCCATCCCGGCTGCGGGAAATACAGAGGATACTCCTTGGACACAATCTTTTTGATCTCTCCAGTTCCTTCCATCAATAACATCTTAACCGCCGATGTCCCTAAATCTACGCCAATATAATACATATACACTGCCTCCATTCTTTTGAATCAAAATGATAACCATGAAAAACCACTTCTCTTATATCAGCAGATTTTAAAGCGTGCCCGAGCACACTTTGTTGGTAAAAAAGAGTTGCCGGAAAATGCAGTTTGTCTTCTCCGACAGCCCCTCTTCTCTGCTAATACATGCGTCTAAAAATAGTATACATGGTTTCCAGTACATTTTCATGGTATAAACTATACTAAATTTACCTTGAAAATTTGACTTTTTGTGAATATAACGGATATAAAGTCGATTCTCACAGTATCACATTGATCATCCCGTCCTCCGACATAACCACCGCAAAGCAGATCTCCTTGGGATGGCTCACTTTATATCCTGTAATATAATTCTTAATAGAATTGTAGCGCGCTCCCCTGCCGTAATCCCCCTCTACGACCATCTGCCCATCGACAATAACCCCGATCGCCTGACAGTCCCCATTCAGGTCGGCAAAGACCGCGCCGTCAATCGCCGTAATCCCCTGCAGGACCTCCTCCCTTGCCTCCGCGAGCGAAAATGGCTTCACCTTAAATCCCCGCCGGTACCACGACAGCCTATTGTCAATCTCCGCCGTAATCCCCCGCTTCTCCATAAAGACAATTGATGTGCCATGCCGACATTCGCTGGCAACGCGGCGGACGATCTGCTGAAGTTTATGCATCTTATCCGGTATCTCAAAATCCTGCCCGAAACTGACCAATTTGCCGAGGTCTGCATACTTGTCTACATCCGGCTGCATCGCCGGAATAATATAATTTCCCTCACGATAGGTCAGAATATTCTCCCCGTCCTTATGTATGCTCCACACCAGCGCTCCCTCAAAGACAACACACAACCCTGCTGCCTGCTCCGCCGCACTGTAACACAATACACTTCCCTCGATCACACGCTCCGGAAGCTTCACCCACAGCCCTGCCTCCGCGCCCGACACTTCCATCAACTTACGGACCGGACGCATATTCTTGGTCTTGAACTTTATCAAATCGGATTTTCGCTCGCGCCGGAAATACACCGCGCCATCCAAATCAGGAGGAATCGGATTTTCACTGAAAAAAATCTGGGTCCTGACTGCCCGCCCCTCATAGGGCATCGCTGAAATCTGAATAAAATTCATCTGGTCTGGCAGCTTATTGGCGCTGATCACCGCCTGCACATAATTATCTAACAGCCATTTCCGCTCCAAAAGCCTGCCAAAAAACAATGCCTCACCAGACCGCTTGCGAAATTCCTCAAAAAGTGCCATATCATAAAACTTTGGCGCCAACTCTTCGAGTATAATCCGTGCCAGAACCGTGTTGGCTTCGCACGCTGTCCCCCATGCCATAACCCAATACAGCTTCTTTCTGCTCTGATCAGAGCCTTCCCTGTGATCGCTGATCCCGGCAGCCTTCGCGTAACAGTACCGCAGTCCATTGATCCCCGCAAGTTCCTGTGCAAGTTCCTCATTGACCTCTTCCACCATCGGAAAATGGGCATACTCTTCGCATTCGGCTGCATCTGTTTTTTCTTGAAACAGGAATATAAACATCTGATAATCAGGACTGCAGTGTGCAAAATGTCTGCGCATCAACTGGCGTACTGCATTGCTCATGAAGTTAGACTCTGCTAACTGTTCAAATTGTTTGTCTTTGAGTTTGAATGATCTCATGATCTGGTTTACTTTCCCTTTTCGTCATACACATCCTTGTACCTACAGAAAACACTACGTTTTTTCATTGATATTATTGTACACCGAAACATTGAATCATGCAAACGTTTTCGGCTGCCAGAAACACTTTTGGCAGATGCATGTCAAAAATACCAAAAAAAGTTTATAATAAGTTCGGCAGCTTAAGACAGCGACAAATGAATCATTATCAACTAACTGTGCAACTGCTATAAAAAATTTACAGCAGTTCAGCACATGTAGGCAGTTTACATACTGCCTACCCTACATCAGAGAAAGGCGGTGCTTATTATGGCAGGAAACAAAAGAACAGACAACCGAGGCAGAATCTTACGTACCGGGGAGTGTCAGAGAAAGGACGGGCGGTATCAATTCCAGTACACAAACTCGACTGGAAAAAGAAAATGTGTCTATGATACGACGCTATCTGGTCTGCGTGAAAAGGAGAAACAAATTCTAAAAGACTTACAGGATGGAATCCGAAGCGAGGACTCCCAAAAAATAACCTTAAGCGACTTAGTTGAGCTGTATTTTGAGCACCACAGAGGCATCAAGGAAGCCACAAGTGCATCCTACCGCAAAATATTCCATACTCATATCAAAGACACTCCCATTGGAAAAAAACCAATCTGCAGCATTAAAATAAGCGACATGCTGAAATTTTATAACAGTCTGTTGGATAAAGGCTTATCAACCGGATACATACATATTATGAATGCATTCCTCAGCCCGGCTTTTGATATGGCAGTCGATGATGACCTGCTTCGAAAAAATCCTTGTTACGGTATAATGTCCAAGCTGGAAAAAACAGAGAAAATTCCCAAAAATGCAATGACTCTTGCAGAACAAAAATGCTTTCTTAATTATTTAGAAGAAAGCGAGCGATTTCATACTTATCTCCCACTGTTCACAATCCTTCTCGGAACTGGTATGCGAATCGGAGAATGTCTGGGTCTGACATGGAACGATATCGATTTTGATAACAAATTAATCCATATCACCCATACACTGCGTTATGACAACTATGGTGACGGAAACAAATTCCACATGTCTGAACCCAAGACGGAGAGCGGAAAGCGTACAATTCCCATGATTGAAGATGTAAAAAATGCATTTATGACCATCAAAAACAACAACATGATCTTCGGTGGCAGCGGCGATTTTGCTGTAGACGGCTATGCGGACTTCATCTTTTTGACAATCAAACGCCGCAGATTATATATGCCAAACACCATTGCTCAGATGTTAACACGAATTGTCAAGGCTTACAATGAACAGGAGCTGCAAACCGCTGCTGCGGAAAACCGTGAACCATTACTGCTCCCACATCTTACTCCTCATATTATGAGACATACCTTCTGCACTCGTTTTTGTGAGAATGAAACGAATATCAGAGTGATCCAAGAGGTTATGGGACACAAGGACATCAAAGTGACAATGAATGTATACAGTCATGTCACACTCGACAAAGCCCGTGAATGCATGCAGAGTATGGAAAAAGTTTTACAACAGACATTACAGCAGAATTAAAAAATCTTGAATACTCACATCCCCAGTTCTACAAGAAAAAGATTTCGTTCTTTAAGAACTATTATTACAGCAGAATTTACAACAAATTTAAATACAAGGGCTATCAATCAAACCCTTGCATTAAAACCTTGTATATGTCAGTCCACGTTGTTTCGATATTCTTCCTATTGTATTTTTATAACATCCTACTTAAACACAAAGCAGGGGTATGCTTTTACGGCTCCCCGCAGCGGAGGCGTTATGGAAAGGTTGAA
>CAMWJQ010000176.1 GCA_947174615.1 uncultured Lachnospiraceae bacterium | reverse complement strand
TATTTGCTGTCTTCTTTTCTCTTTGCGTGAGTTATTTTCTTCCGCTGCAATTATCTCTTCCCGCTTCATCCTATGATAGAGTTCATAAATATTATCGTCAAACTTCCTGCCAACGATCGTTTCAAATGCATATTGCCCCTTCTTCAACTCCAAGTACAGCGTTTCTATATCTTTTGGATTATCCAATTTAAGATTGCCGGTAATGGAATCGATGAGTTCCTTGTCCCTTAGAGCCGCTTGATATTCCTCTGCGTTCCGAAAGCGCCTGCCCTCAACAGTCCATTCTAATTCCGCCATTCTATCTTCCTTTCTGCATAGTATTATGTCTATGTATCGGTTTACATATATACTATTATTTTACTATATTTTCAGTTAATTTCAAGTCTTTTTCAGATTTTTATAACAAAATATTAGAAACAGCACGAATTTTGTATGCTGTTTCTAATATTTGTACAATTTATGGAATTATTTTACAGTGATTGTCATTGTCACCGCAGCCGGTTTTGACTCAGGATCTGCATCTCTGAATGTCACCAGACACTTTACTTTATACTGTCCTTTCTTAATACGAAGTCTGTCTCCCGCCAGATTAAAGCTCACAGTACCGTTTTTGCTGACATTATTGACCAGCAAAAAGCTGTCTGCGTTGGTCTTGCTGCCAGTGTCAATTCTGATTCCTGTTATATCCTTCAGGTCAATCTCACTGTTCTTCAAAAGCAATGTTGTCGTGTACCGATTGCTATTACTTCTGTACAGGCTGCACTTTGCGGGTGTAAATACAAGCTTTGGCAGTTTATTGATAGGCTTAATCTTTACTTCTGAGTCAATCGTCAACTTATTTTTTAATGTAGACTGAATCTTTACGGGATAAGTATCCTTTACTGACATACTCCTTCCCTCGATGGCTTTTACCTCCACCTTGTTGTCTGCATTGAGCGTCGCTGTAAAATACTGTGCATTTTCTCCGATCACACGCACACTCTCCACAGAAGAGTCCACCCCTGAAACTTTTGGCGTGTACACTACTGACGTATTTTCTCTGTCGATTAGATTAATCTTTCCTTTCGGCGATGCAAACTTGACTTTGGCACTGCCTACTTCTGTGAGCTTGATCGTGAGAACAGCCTTCTTAATCGTATATTTCTGTTCAGCCACTCTCACTACTGCCTTCATCTCCAGCTTGTAAGTTCCCGGCTTCACTGCGCCGCGCTTTCCTTCATTTAATCCCAGTTCAATCGCCTTAATGCCTTGCGCACTTGGAACATCATCATAATAGAGATACCCATAGTCCTCCTTTAATTTTTGGGCTGTCCCCGAAAACTGCAGTTCATCGATTCTAATGTCGCTGCTGTTTACTGATACTGGAATTTCGATTCGACCATTGGCTGTGATATTGGTCGCCATATTCAATGTAACCTGCTTTTGCCCTAATGCTAACGAGAGCTTCTCTGGGGATGTTATATAGGTAATCTTTCCTTTCGCGCTGACTGGCTGTGTCCATTCTGGGCTGTCTATCTGTGCTGTGTAGGACACACTCTTTGTGCCAAGATACCCCAGAGTTATATTACTATTTCTGCTGTTCAATGTTGCGCCAATCCCACTGTTAAGCGGCTTGATAATCTCAAATTTCATCGCGCTGTCCAGTGAAAGCTGCTCTTTTGTCTTAGCGTTTATGACATTTACGTCGCCTGTTGTAACCCCTGGGCAAATTACCATCCCTGTCATAGCCAGTGACGGCTTCTTGTTCTCTGTCGCAACTTTAACCTGCATATTCTGCGGTTCCCTGTAATCCGCAAACTGAATCTCAAGCTGTACATTCAGGCTTGGCGATTTAGATGAGAACTGGCTGATCGTACCGCTCTCTAACCCTTTTGCCTCAAAACGAACTGTATTGCTGCTGCGGTCATACCTGCCCTCGAAGCCGACATTACCTTCTGCCCCTGTGATTTTTATGGTATCAATCTCATATTTGCTTGAAACCGCATAGACCGCCGCTGCATCTTTATAGAACAGATTCGCCTTATTTTTCACCTTCAATGTCACGGTTGGCTTCGTAACCTCTGTCGTCACCTTCAATGAATAAGGATACTTACCCTTTGGCGTGACAACTTCAAGCTTACAATTTGTCACCGTCTTCTTGGTAGCAGCCAGAAGCGGTGCATTTTCCTTCAAATGCAGCGTCGCAATCCCCTCGACCGGCTTATCTACGGTAAAGTTCAGCGAATTTGCCTCGCCTTCAATCACATTCACAGCAGTAATATTGTTGCCGTTCTGTTCTTGCAGGACGAAATCTGTACCACTGATGCGGTACTTATTGACCGTTACACTGGCAGTTTCAAGCACCGGTGCATAGTCCATAATATTCACCGTCAGCGTCCCCATACACTGTCCTTGATCATCTGCGGTGGCTGTAATATCTACCGTGCCTTCCTTTTTGACTGTAAGAATCACCGCACCTTCCTCATTGACTCCGACGGCTGCGATATTCTTATCACTCGACTGCCAATTAAACTTGATATTTTTTGCAGGCTTTCCGTTAATTGTCGCGATTGCCTCTAATTCGACTGAATATTTATTCTTTGCGTCCCTGACATCTCTTTGGTCAACGCCCATAAAATCGTCGCTTTCCCTATATTCAAAGCCCTGTCCGCCTGCCCTTATAGGTTTTACCTTGACATTATTCACACAGTCCGTCAACGGAATTTCGATACTGAAATCTTTTGAAAACAAATCAATATTTGTACTTGTTCCATTATCAATTGCCAATGTCAGCGTAAAGTCAACGATTCCGCCCTTCGTATTGTCCGCCGCTGCGATGGTCATATTCCCCCACTCAAGTTTTTCCACTGACGCCAAACTGCCCTCGGACGTCTTGACACAATTCTGTGTGAGTCTGCTCCGAAACTTTGGTGTATTGATGTCTGCTCCGGTATATAGGTAGGAAATCTTATAGTCCTCCTTCTGTCCCTGATTAATCAGCTTCTTCCCTGTCACCTCCACACCTGTGATGTGTGTGACTGCCACCGGCAGCCTTGCTTCAAATGGCTGGTATCCCTCCTCTGTATAGGTTGCCCAGCAATACTGTAATTCATCATTTACCGAAAGACTCTGGTCGCCATCATTCCACTCCCAGCCTTTGGGCAGTTCACAGTAGGACAATGCGCGGTCTACATTATCAATATAGCTGACAATTCCGACTTCCTTAATTTTGATTTCCTTCTTATCATACAATGGCAGCGTATCTGTAATGGTAATCGTCACTGCCACAGTGTATGTCGTTCCCTGCAAAGTCGCCCTCAGCACAGCAGTGCCCGCTTTCAAAGCAGTAACTCTTGCAGTGGTATTTGTAAGTCTTCTTACAAACAACACACCATTATCTGACGAGGTAAAATTCACAATCTGCGACGAGTCCTCTGCCGACATGGGAAGAATAAACGCCTCCGCCTCAAAGGAATCGCCAACCTTCATCCCTCGATCCGCTGTATTGAGCGAAATCCCTGACGCATATCTTGTTACCGTGACAAAGAGGCTCTTTGTCACGCCGTCTGCAATCACCGTAATATAGGACGTTCCTGTCTCTTTTGCAATCACTCGTTTTTTATTCGGATCTATTGTTTCCGCACCGGTTACCTCATCAATCTCTACATAGTCCTCCAATGCCACAATCTCATCATCTGACACTTCAAATACCGGCTTCTGCTTATTTCCCGAAACAGTAATCACAGCAGTTTTTCCGCTTTCTGTACCATCGACAAACAGAACATCACTGGATATCTTTACATCAAAATCATTGACAATCTCCTCACTTTTGTATCCGATGTTGACTCTTGCATAAGACCTTCCCCAGTTGTCGCCGTCATCAGACAATGTCATATCATACAAACGGTCCTTATTCGCAAGACTGTCATAAAATGCCTTGGTAAAATAATAGTAATTGCCTTCTACCGTCGAAGGAATCGTGAGTCTGGTGATTACCTCCGTCGTATCCGTCGCATAGATTGTCAGTGTTGCGGGCAGCGCCAGATTCTGAATATTCAGACCAATCACTCTGTTATTTGAGATAACCGGAAGTCCCTTATTAGAGATTATTGAAATCTTTTCCCCCTTTACCTCATCACTGTAAAATGGCTTGCTTAAATCAGACATTTGAACAGGCAATCCGTATTCTTTATGCGTAATCAACACATAATAATCCTTAAATGCACTGTTTCTGCTCAAGCCTGTAATATTCATAAACAAGCTGTCTTTATACCGCTCGGTTACGACTGCACTTGTCTCTACTGGATTATTGTCATTGATTCCTGTTAGTTTGATCTCAAAATCATCTGTCTCTGTACAGTTCGGCGTCTTGATATATGCCTGAATCGTGTTGTCATCGATCCACGAGAGTGAATAGGTATCAAGAACAAATTGGTCATACTCTGCAGCGATGACACTAAAATCATAAGAGCTGTATGTGGTACCATTTTTTGTGAGAAGAACCGTATGACTCCCCACTGACAATTTCTGAGTAGGAATCCATACTTGAATGCGTGTCCCCTTCGCTCCGTCCTCGCGCAGCCATTCGCTCGCATAAACTGCCACTTCGCCGCTGTATCCAGTGACAGTTGCTTTTATGTCGTCGCTTTTTATTCCTGACTCCGTCGTACAATAATAAAAATCATGCCGCTCTGTATTCTGTGAAATTACTTTGGCAGCCTCCCAGTGGTCTGTACTCGGCGCACCCTGATTTACCAAAAATTCCTTATAATATTTTTGATTGTTTGCTGTAAGCTCTACGCAATACTTCTTGCCTCTTTGTAATTCATTCTCAGGAGTAAGATATGTCAAACTCTCTGTCAGCGATCTTGATACAACAGTGATACCGTTCTGATGGTCTTCATCCACAATTCTAAAGCTGACTGAATTTCCATTTAAATCCGTTGTGACGCCTACCTCCACAGCGCCTACTGCACCATTGTACTCGGCATAATAGATGCCGCTCTCGAGCTTCGCCTCAAATTCTGTCTGTGTAAAATCAATATTGCCGATTCCAGTCCTCTTGACAAGTTTAACTTTAATATCTCTCCCTGCTTCACTCCAGCCTCCTTCCTTTCGGAATTTGACAATGTATCCCGACTGCACTGTTTTATAGTCAACTCTTGTCGTAGATAATGAAGCCTTCGTCGCCACGTCCTCAAAGTCAAATCGGACTTGGGCGGGGCTAAAGCCCGAACCCTGAATATACAGATACAGCAGATCACTTGTATTGTCATAGTCTGTTCCCAGAACACACTTTGTAACAACGGCTCTCGAGGATACCTCCACAGCATTTGGAATCATCCGCTCTGCATCATCATTCGTCAGACGGATATCATAGTTTCCTACTTCCAGTGCATTTTTTTCAGTGGTGAGAACCCATGTGGTTTTATTTAAAATATACTTAGAATATTCATATCCATCCCCGATATAGGTATAACGCGGGTCCTCCTTCTGCGGGACAATTTTACTGCGCTCATTTCCTGAACGCGCAACGATATCGCCATTTGACGCTGTGATTTTGACGGAATCAATATCATCTTTTACGTTAAAAAACGCGACCTCTATTGTATCATCTGATGAGGACAAAAAATACCGTTCTGCCTCTGTAAATACGTTATCTACTTTTTCAATCTCAAAATCGATATTTCTGACAACCAGATATTGCTTTGTAGTAGCGCTGTTTGGATTAATATCCTTGAATTTGACACTCAGCTTATGTATTCCCTCTGAAAGGTTTTTACCGCTCAGATCAATCCTGTAATAACCATTCTCTAATAATTCATAGTCCACTGGCGTATTGGTGTCCTGCTCGCCCTCAGCTGCAGGCACTTCATCAATATAAAGCTCAATGTCAATATCTGTAGAATCTTCCTCCGGAATCTCGCACCCTTCCATTTTTAGGAAAATCTCTTCTACATCTACTTTATCATTATACTTATAAAAATAATATTTTTTCTCTGTTAATACATTAAGAAGCTTATTATAATCTGGTCGGTTCATTACCTCAGGCACATCGGGTATGGTTTCTGTTTCCGACTCTGTTTCCGTTTCTGTTTCTGTAGTATCTGTTTCTGTAGTATCTGTGCCCGTTGTCTCCAGCTCTATCAATTCCTCGTCGGTCTGTGTCCACTCCGTCTCATCTGATTCATCAGCAGTCTCTGATCCTTGGGCATCACTGGATTCTTCTGGTGTCTCACCGGACTCCGCGGCAGTCTTTGTTTCTTCTGCCTGCTCCGATGTACGAGACGCTTCCGATTCCCCAAATGCTTCTGATGGTGTCTGCACAGTGTCCGCATCTTTTGCTTCTTCAGATGTATCTGCGCTCTCCGCACCACTTGGCTTTTCAGCCGTTCCCTGCTCGGAATCCTCCGACTCAACCAAAACTGTTGTTTCAGCCTGTGGTTCTTCCTCTGTCGTATACTGCTCTCCACTGTCATAATACTGCACTGTCTCCTCAGCTTCAGTTGCCACTGCTTCCATTGGTATGCCCTGAAATACCATCGCAGCACATAATATCCCTGCCAGCAGTTTCCGCTTTAACTTAGTTGACCTCATATTTGAAATCCCCCTTATCCGTTTGTGTTCAACGCGTCCACGAGCGTGTGGCGCATCCATAAACACCCATCTACATAATAGTTATAGAAGTATATTATTTATTATTATAGTATATTTTACGAAAATACACAACGAGTTATCTGAAAAATTTATGATTTTAATTTTCGACTATAAATTTTTGGAACACTTTCTTCCCCCTGTCATATAGTATAGAAAAAAGCTTCTTCGGAGGTACTCAACATGAGTGAATTATCAGCAAGCCATTGCGGATGCAATCAGACAAATAACGTTTCGGAGTGTGGCTGCGGCTGTGGAAACAACAGCGGATGCGGCAATTGGATCTGGATTCTCCTGCTCCTGAGCTGCTGCGGCGGCAACAACGGATTCGGCGGATTCGTCACGGCCTGGGGCTGCGGCTGTGGCTGCGACAACGGATGCGGCAATAACGGATGCGGCAGCTGGATTTGGATTCTCCTGCTTCTGTGCTGCTGTGGCGGCAACAACGGCGGCGGATGCGGATGCTGCTAATGTTCTAACCTATGGGGGTCCGTTTATGCGGACCCTCAATCCTTGCCATATGGCATAATGCATCGTTCTTTTTCATATACATGATTAGATGGTCGGGAATGAATGGAGGTTTATTATGGACGACAACGATTATGTGATGGCATTCGACCATTTCTATACTACGAATCACATCCAGATCTTAAAGTCCCTTCTGCCTTTTATGGACAACGACAACTTCCGTATGCTGCCTGTCTTGATCAAATATATGGAATTAAAATATACGCTGTCTATGATTGACAAAGGCAGCACTGGATTTTCAGGCGGTATCCATGCCAGCAGCATTGATACAGGGACCACAACGACTGCTGACCCAGCAGAAAACCTTGAAAAAATATACAAGGCAGTCCACCGATATCTCGCCCCCAGCGAAGAAAAAGGTTTTAGCCAGATACTTTCTGCCATGAAAACAATGAAAAATTTGCGTGAAATGCAGCAGATGGCGGAACTTTTTCAGAGTATGAATCCTGATATGGGGGGCAGCATGGATCTTGGCTCTATGATGGAAACCCTTAGTCCGGACAATGAAAATACGGGCGGAATCAATCTCAATGAAATCATGGAAATGATGAAACTATTTGGAGGCAATGACAATGGAAAACAATAATGAATGGATGAATGACCCTGAACTGAAAAACATTGACAAGGCAAAGCTTGATTTTCTCAATCAAATGTTTGTTCAAAGCACTACAATCAACAGCAGCGGAAGTCAAGCTGAACGACAGAAAAAAATGATGGCATTCCTGCTCTCACTGGGCAAGCTGAGCAAGGAAAACAATATTTCTTTTCAAAATGATGAGGTTGAGCTGATTTTCTCTGTCCTGAAAAAACACTCAACCTCTGATGATATTGCTAAGATGCAGAAAATTTCTTCTTTTTTCCGTTCCCGGTAAGAATCAGAAGTATGCCTACTGAAAACATCGCACATACGATC
>CAMWJQ010000175.1 GCA_947174615.1 uncultured Lachnospiraceae bacterium | reverse complement strand
CTGTATGCCCCTTCTCCTCGGCTGCTTTGATAAATGCGTCCGTCATGGCAAAACTGTTCCCATTTTTTCTTGGACTTCCTGTAATAACAACAATTTTCTTGCTCATAAAACCATTCCTCCATCATTTTCCTGCTTATTTTTTTCATCAATCCTGCTCCTGCTAAATTGACTTTTCCTGCTGTCGATAATATAATTATAGTCAGAATGAAACAGAAAGCAAGTACGCACCTATAAGTGCGATACTTCCATACAAGTTATATACTTACCTAAAGGAGAGTGTTAAAATGGATGAACGCTGTATATCGCAGGAACGTCTGGAAACAACAGGTTTCAGCTACACATTATCCCTCATCAACGGAAAATATAAAATGACAATTCTCTATACGCTCATGGAATTTGGCGTAGTCCGCTTTAATGAAATGAAAAAATATATTGGTGTCATTTCTTTCAAAACACTTAGTTCCACTTTAAAAGAATTAGAAGCAGACCAGTTAGTGCACCGAAAAGAATACCCCCAAATTCCGCCAAAGGTAGAATACAGCCTGACTGAACGTGGTAAATCCTTAATACCAATTCTCGATGGAATGTGCGAATGGGGAGATAAAAACAGACTCTAACAGCTGCGTTAACACAATTTTCCCGCGGTCTGTTATCTTGCCTTTTATAAGCTGTTCTTTAAAATTTCCGTAATTTCGTCCTTATCCGGCACCTTATAACCGCCATCCATAATCAGTGTGCTGTCAGCAATTCCCGGAATCATATCCTCTGTTACCCCAAGTTCTTTCAGATTCATCGTAAGACCCAATTCCTCCATATAAGCCTCCATCTTCTTCAGACCTTCTGCAGCAATCTCTTCATCACTCTTTCCTTCTGGAGCGACATCCCATACGTTTATGGCAAACCTCTTAAACTTTGCCAGCCCAAACGGGCAGATAAAGCGATAGTAGGTCATAGATACCGCTGCAAGGGTCATGCCATGCGTTGCATCCGTGTGCGCCGCAACCGCCTGCCCCAGCATATGCACCATCCAGTCTGTGGATTTCCCTTTCGCCACTAAAGTATTTAACGCCCATGTTGCAATCCACATGATGTTGCTCCTTGCTTCATAATCCGTAGGATTCTTCACCGCAATCCTGCTGGAATGAATCAAAGACCGCAGCAATCCTTCCATCAGATAATCCGAAGTATTGTCATCCTCTCCGGAGAAATATTGTTCCGTAATGTGATTCATGATGTCATAGATTCCTGCAACCATCTGATACTGCGGCAGCGTGTAAGTGAATACCGGATTTAAAATAGAAAATTTAGGATACACCTTCTCGCCAAACACATGACCGATCTTTAATTTCTGCTCATGGTTTGTTATCACTGCACCGCCATTCATCTCAGAGCCGGTGCCCACCATTGTCAGGACACATCCCACTGGGATAATCTCATTATCCACATCTTTCATCTGAAGGTAATATTTTTCCCAAGGATCCTCTGTACAGTATGCGGATACGGAAACTGCTTTTGCATAGTCGCAGACTGAACCGCCTCCGACCGCAAGAATCAGGTCTACTTTACCCTCCCTGGCAATTTTGCAGCCTTCATACAGCTTCTGCACCGTTGGATTTGGCATGACGCCTGCATCTTCAAATACATTTTTCCCATTTGCTTTCAGAATCTCCATAACCTTATCGTAGATGCCATTCTTTTTGATCGATCCGCCGCCATACACAAGCTGTACATTCTGCCCGTACTTTGGCAATTCCTCGTTCAGACTGGCAAGAGAATCCTCCCCGAAATAAAGTTTCGTAGGGTTACAATACATAAAATTTCCTAACATAGTCTTTCTCCACGTATCATAAATTTATATCCAATTAATTATTTCATGTTCCCTTTCCGCAGTGGCATCCTGTTATTTCAGATTTTCTCCAAAAAACTGTTCCAGCTTATCAAACGGAATCGCATCTTTTCCACCGCCGTCATATAAATCCGTATGGACTGCATCGGGAATGATCAACAGTTCCTTGTTGTCTGTATAAGGATTATCCTTCACCATCGCGGCATAGGCATCACGGCTAAAATAGCAGGAGTGCGCCTTTTCCCCGTGCATCACCAAAACGGCGCTGCGAATCTCATTGCTGTATTTCAAAATCGGCTGATTCATAAAGGACATACAGCCAACCATATTCCATCCTCCATTGGAATTTAAAGAACGCTTATGATAGCCGCGATCCGTCTTATAGTAATCATGATAATCTGCCACATAAAAAGGTGCATCCTCCGGAAGCGGATCAACAACACCGCCGCCCAGTGCATAGCTGCCATTTTTATAATCAATCATCCTTTGGGCGTTCATGGCTTCTTTCTTCGCATACCGCGCATCGGCAGAATCCTCGGCATCAAAATATCCGTTTGCATTGACGCGGGACATATCATACATGGTGGATGCAACCGTCGCCTTGATACGGGTATCCAGCGCCGCCACGTTGAGAGCCAGGCCTCCCCAGCCGCAGATACCGATAATGCCAATGCGCTGCGGATCAACATTTTCCTGTACCGAAAGGAAATCCACCGCTGCCTGAAAATCCTCCGTATTGATATCCGGCGAAGCCATATAACGGGGTGCGCCTCCGCTTTCTCCTGTAAAGGAGGGATCAAAAGCAATGGTGAGGAAACCATGTTCTGCCATTGTCTGCGCATACAGTCCGGCTGCCTGCTCCTTCACCGCGCCAAACGGTCCGCATACCGCAATCGCAGCCAGCTTCTTTTCAGCTCCTTTCGGCTCATAAAGGTCTGCCGCCAGTGTGATTCCATAACGGTTCGGAAATGTCACCTTGCGGTGGTTCACCTTTTCACTTTTCGGGAAAGTCTTATCCCACTCCGTTGCTAATTCCAGTTTTACAGTATTTTCCATTTTATAATGCCTCTCTTTCTTTTTTATGTTTTTTGATTATCGCATTTCTTTTTCCAAACGCCATACTAAAAAATCAAGACAGTCAACCCTTCCCTGACTTTCATGCAGACTGTCCATCAGGCTGCAGCGGTGCTTTCGAAGCGTTTTAATAGCATCCTGAACCTGACCGTTACAATACAGCCTGCAGACCTCTTCAATGGTTTGTGAACCACAGCCTGCATCCTTAAGATTCTGAATCAGATCATCCGTATAACCGCCTCCCTTCCTGCTATGTTTGTATTATATCCTCTTGATTTTCATTTTGCTAATGGCTATAATTTATATCATGATATAAATTTTCGGAATGTCATAGGAGGACACTATGGAACTGCGAACCATGAGATATTTCCTTGCAGTGGCAAGGGAGGAAAATATGACCCGTGCGGCAGAGCTGCTTCACGTTACACAGCCTACACTCTCCAAACAGTTAAAAGCGCTTGAGGATGAACTTGGAAAAAAACTGTTTACGCGCCACAGCTTCAGCATACAGCTTACGGAGGAAGGTATTTTGCTGCGGAAACGGGCGGAGGATTTGATTAAAATGGCTGATAAGATCACATCCGAATTTCTTACATTGGATAATGTCCTGGGCGGCGATGTTTACTTCGGTCTGGCGGAATCTTACCAGATCAGATACCTCGCCGCCGCAATCAAAAGATTCAAAGAGACTTATCCGGACCTGCACTATCATATCACCAGCGGTGACACAGAGCAGGTTACGGAAAAACTGGATAAAGGTATCATCGATTTTGCTGTGTTGGCGCAGGAGCCCAATACTGCAAAATATCATTATTTAACATTTCCTAATGCTGATTTATGGGGTCTCGTCATGCCAAAGGACTATCCTCTGGTCCAAAAGGATACTATCTGTATAGATGATTTAATTGGACTTCCTCTATTTTGTTCCGAGCAGGGGTGGAACAATGATATTTCTAAATGGTGTGGTAACAACATGGATAAACTGCATCTTGAGGGCTCATTTCGTTTGTCTTATAATGGATCGCTTTTCGTGAAAGAGGGGCTCGGCTATCTTTTAACTTTTGAACATTTGATTGATACAAGTCCCGATAGCGGGCTTGTATTCCGCCCCCTTACGCCAAAACTTGAAACGAAAATATATTTAATCTGGGAAAAATACCAAATCTTTACGCCCATTGCAGAACGGCTGTTGGAAATGTTGAAATCTGAGTTTTTAGAATAAGCTGCAAATGTGGAAAGGCTCTGCATCCACTCTTTTCACCCTTATTCCTTAATCCTCCAAAGAAAAGGTCACAATCACATCTTTGCTGCCCAAAGCATCCTCCCAGCCGGTAAGGTCATCAATTCTTCCCAGTCTTGTATAACTCCAAGAGTTGGAACCGTAAAATATCACAATCTGGTTTCCCTGATACAGAACGATGTCCCCTGCCTTTGTCGTGATCTGGCTGTTAATGGTGGGAAGGCTTCTTCCTAATGATCCCACTTTTTCAAAACCGGAATAATCGCTCATCTGGATGACCACTGGTTCCGTTTCCATCATTTCCATGAAAGCATCTGTGGCATCATTGTTTTCCAAGGTGGCGGTAAAATTGATATCACCAATCCGTACATTCATTTTCATTTCCACATTTTCCTCCTCATTAACACCGTTTTCAAACGTATCATATTCCATTGTTCCACTATCAAATGTTTCTGACTGTGATACAGACTCTATCGCAGAATCTTCCGATATCGGATTCTCCGTCTGAACTTCTGTATTTGATTCAGTCACCAACTCTGACCGTATTGATTCTTCCGTTTCCATATTTGGATGAACCGATAAGGACATACCGTTTTCTGCCTGTAAATCAGTATTTTTCCCATTCTGGCTGTTTCCACATGCTGTAATCGTGAGGAAAACCGTAAAAAGCGCCGCCATGCAGATAAGTCTTTTCATATACCGCCTCCTTCCTCCAGAATCCTGTCAGGCCGGACGGCACATTTTACAGTCATTCTTTTCCTGTCCGATGATCACAACTTCACCTTTCGCATCTTCATCATCCATGATCACTTCTCCTGCCCCCGGTACCTGAATACACCCGGACAGAGGATTTTTAATACTGTCAATCTTTGTAGTAATGACTGCTTCTACTTCTGATTTCTCAAATGCAAGATCGGTATCAACCATTTCGCAGTCAATCAATTTTAAGTTTTTACAGTAGCACAAAGGCTGTGTTCCGATAATCTTACAGTTAATCAGCGTCAGCCCGTCTGAATACCACGCCAGATACTCACCCTTTACCACGCTGTCCCTGACCGTTATGTTTTCGCCATGCCAGAAGGCATCCTTTGTATCAAACACACAGTTTTCAAAGGTTGCATTTTTGATGTACTGAAAGGAGTACTTCCCTTTGAAATTTACCCCCCTGAACGTCAGATTTTCCGAACGCATCATAAAATACTCACTGACTGCCGCGGTGTCCTCCATACGGATTCCACGCACAGACCATCCAAATTCCGGGGAAATGATATCGCAGTTTTTAATGACAACATCGCTGCATTCCCGAAGCGCTTTGATCCCATGCAGTTTCGTATCTGTAATTTCAATGTCTGTGGAATACCACAATGCCGCACGGCAAAGCTCTGTCATTTCCGAATCCGTGATGGTAAGTCCGTGGTCATGCCAGAACGGATAACGCAGATTGAAGAAGCAATGTACCGCCTCAATATCCTTTCCTTCTTTAAAAGCGCTCTCACCGTCTGCCGGCCCGTCAAAAGAACAGTTATTTACCAGAATGCCTTTTCTTCCATAAAGCGCACGTTCCATGTCAAAAGTCTGATTCTCAATCATTTTCATTGTGTGATCTCCTCCATTTCAAATTTCATTTTTACGCCCATCTGCCTGCCTTAGCAGGCACCCAAATCAATAAGTTGAATATGCTTTTTATTCAACCTTACATCAGCAGCGGTTAATCTGATAAACCAGATAGTCCAGACAGTCAATCTGCTTTTCTTCTTCATGCACCCTGCACAAAATACTCTTTCTATGATTTTCCAGCTGCTTTAAAAGCTCTGCTTTTTCACCACAGTCCAGACAATCAATACAGCATTCAATGGTGTCCTGACTGCACCCCGCATCTTTCAAATTTTGAATGACTGCTTCCTTTGATCCGTACCCGCTCAATTTTTCCAGTCCAATCCTTTTATCATCCATTTTCATTCACCATCACTAATCTGCACAATCTTGTTTCCCCAGCCTTCCAGAACCGGATTATCCTGGACTGCCTGCAAAAACTCCTCTGTATAATCGAAATATCCTACCGGTGTATATTCTGCACTTACTTCGGCATCCTGATAGAACAGAATGATCCGGTTCGGTTCGGAATAATAAACAGTTCCCGCCTTTTCCTCCGTAATCTGTTCCGGGGCTGAAGGGATTTCATAGCGGCTCGGAATATCGTAATACTGCATCACTTCCCAGTTATCATAATCATCGTAATGGTAAATCGGAAGCCTCCAGTCACTGGTGCCGACATGCCTTGCAATGGACGCTGCCGTGTCGTTATCGTAAAGGTGCATTGTAAAAGGTTCACCCGCATCCCCGAAACGAACCACCAGATCCACTGTCTCCTGTGTGAAATCATCTTCAGGTTCATTCTCCAAATTACTTGTCATCGGTAAAGCAGCGGAATTGCTGCTTTCAGCCATATTTTCTTTGGGATTGGATGAATCATTCCGATTCCCGCACCCCGACAGCATGACTCCCATTACAAGAATCAGGTACCACATTGTAAACTGATTTTTCTTCATGACACATCACTCCTTATACTGTTTTTGAATCATTGATTTTCATAATGGTTTAGTACCTTTATAGTTACCTGTTTTCTCTTTTCTGTTTTTATTATACTTCCCTTTCTATTCGATAACAAATACTTATATTAAATTCATATCAATAGTCAAAACCTATTTATTAAAAACAAGCCCGACCAACTTATCTGTTCTTATTCTTCTCCCAATGAACCACGCAAATATTGTAAATGCTCCGATAACTGCCAGTGCCGGAAGCAGGAAATTTTCCATATCCGGATGGGATGAAAAATTGCTGATTCCAAACATCCTTAGCAGCGCAGCTACCAATCCATCCGTAAACAGGGCACTGCCAAGTAAACCAATTACAGCGCCCAGAAAAGATACCATTCCAAACCGCAAAGCAAAAGATACCCGAAGGCTCCCGGCTGTCAATCCAAAAGACCTGTAAATCCCCATATCTTTTTGCTCCACTGCAAGAAGCTTGCTCCCTGATAAAACAGTAATCACGAAAATCATGATCAGCACCACTCCGTACATAAAGTACATCAGAAACTCCATTGCGGAGAGAATTCCATATAACCCCGGCCATGAATTTTCATGAAGATACACATCCCCTCCATAAGCCGATTCCAACGCCTGCATGACCTGTGGCTGCGCCCCGGCATCCTCAAGGAAATAATGCACACACCACATATTGGCGGTTTCCTGCCCAATCCTCTGATACCCTTCACGGCTGAGTCCCACATTCGCCCCCATGTCATTGGCACACTGATAAATACCGGAAACCCTGTACTCCGAACTGCCGAATCCTGCACCTGCCAGAACCGTATCTCCAATACCCACACCCAGATCGGCTGCCACAAATTCTGTCAGCACAATTTCATCCGGAGCCATGCAAGTCTGCCCCTGCAGCATGTGAAAACGTTCCGGTTCCGTAATCACATTTGCAGTATAATCCATACCCTCCACAGAAACACTGGGCATGGCAAGCATATACTGATCTGTAATATCGGTATACAGGCGAATCGTCCTTTCGATATCCTCACCTGTTGTATTTCCCATGGGCTGTGCCGCAATATGCAGGTCTGCCGGGTTAAATGCATCCATCAACCCCTTCCCATCCGGTCCAAGCCATGAATCAATACGCCCAATCAGCGATGAAAAAAACACAAGCAGAATTGCGATAAAGCAATTTCCCAAATAACGCCTTTTTCCCGTTTCTATCTGCCGCAAAGCCAGCCAGAAGCACAAACCTTTTTTGTAAACCGGAGAATGCCTGCCGGATCTCACACTTTCCCTGTTGCCTGTATTACAAATGGGTTTCAGCGGTGTAATTCGTTCCATTCCCGCTGTTTTCAGATAAACAAGTCCAGC
>CAMWJQ010000174.1 GCA_947174615.1 uncultured Lachnospiraceae bacterium | reverse complement strand
TGGGTCCTATTACATATCTGGGCATCACGCAGGACAGGGACGGTCATTTCAAGTTTGTCGTGGCAGAGGGCATTAACGAGGCAGGACCGATTTTCACCTTCGGGGATACCAATATGCGGATGCGTTTTACCTGCGGGGCAGAAGAGTTCTGCAACAGGTGGAGCGAGGCGGGTCCCACGCACCATATGGCGGCAGCAGCTGGAAGACATATCAATACGATATTGAAGGTTGCGAAGATTTTTGACATATCGGTGGATATAATTACAAGATAAATAATAATCACGTAAATAAGGAGAAGAATATGGAATTTTTGGATGCTGAATTTGTACAGGGATTTATCAGGATGGCGGATGACGGATGGAACCAGGGGTGGCATGAGCGCAACGGCGGAAACCTGTCCTACCGCGTAAAACCGAAGGAAATGGAGTCGGTAAAGGAGAATTTTGAAGCGAAGGAATGGCAGCCAATCGGGACGACAGTGCCGAAGCTTGCAGGGGAGTATTTTCTGGTAACAGGAAGCGGCAAATATTTTAGGAATGTTATCATTAAGCCAGAAGATTCTATCTGCATGGTAGAGCTTGATGACAAGGGCGAGAATTACCGTATTGTGTGGGGACTTGTAAACGGCGGGAAACCGACCTCCGAACTTCCTTCGCACCTGATGAACCATGAGGTCAAAAAAGAGCTGACGGCTGGAAGGTACCGCGTCATCTACCATGCACACACCACAAACGTCATCGCGCTTACTTTTGTGTTGCCGCTGACTGACGAGGCATTTACAAGGGAACTGTGGGAAATGGCAACAGAGTGTCCTGTGGTATTTCCAGGCGGAATTGGCGTTGTGCCATGGATGGTTCCCGGCGGCAGGGATATTGCAGTGGAGACAAGCAAGTTGATGAAGGATTATGACGTGGCAGTCTGGGCGCATCATGGAATGTTCGCGGCAGGCGAGGACTTTGACCTGACTTTCGGACTGATGCATACCGTGGAAAAATCTGCGGAAATCCTGGTAAAAATGCTGTCGATGCAGTCCTGTAAGCGTCAGACCATCATGCCGGATGATTTCAGGAATCTTGCAAGGGATTTCAAGGTGACACTGCCTGAAAAGTTTTTATATGAAAAAAGTAACACAGCTAAATAGGCAGGTATGCCCCAAAAAACGAATAAGTTAGCTCCTAAGTTCAGATAGGATAAAACATGCATAAAAAGTGTACCATAAATTCTTAACAGGTGTCGTTATCCGATTTTAGCGCCCATGCTATACTGTGAATCTGAAAATATCAGTAATTTACAGTATAGGAGGAATCAATATGGCACTGAAAGCAGTAATTTTCGATCTGGACGGGGTAATCGTATTCACGGATAAGTTTCATTATCAGGCATGGAAAAAAATGGCAGATCAGATGGGTATCTATTTTGACGAGACAATTAACAATCGTCTCCGTGGTGTAAGTCGTATGGACAGCCTTGACATTATTCTGGAACGCTATGATGGAGAGCCGCTTTCCCAGGTTAAAAGGGAAGAACTGGCAGCACAGAAAAATGAGGACTATAGGGAACTTCTAAAGACAATGACACCGGAAGACGTAACAGATGAGGTGCGGGAAACGCTGGCAGAAATCAGAAGGCGCGGTTATAAGATCGCACTGGGATCGTCGAGTAAGAATGCAAGGTTTATCCTGGAGCGGGTAGCGCTCACAGATGCGTTTGATAAAATTTCTGATGGAACAAATATTACAAAGTCCAAACCAGATCCGGAAGTCTTTATAAAGGGAGCGGAATTTCTGGGTGAAAGGCCGGAGGACTGCCTTGTCGTAGAGGACGCGGAAGCTGGGATTGATGCTGGGATCGCGGGCGGCATGAAGACCGCCGCAATCGGGGATGCCGTAAGCTGCGGCAAGGCGGATTTTGTGCTTGATACGTTTTCAGACCTGCTCAAAATACTTATCTGACCACATTCAAAAACATAATCATGTATCTTTATGCGGAAAAGCGTTTTACCAGTGTCGTGGAAACTTCAATTTTTACCGTATGGGGAACAGGGTATGCCAGCTGTTTGATCAGCTGGCATGCTGCTGTCTGTCCCATAAATTTTCTGGGAATGTCGATTGTCGTCAGGGAGGGATCTATGATACGGCTTTCTGAAATATTATCAAATCCTATGACGGCAATGTCATCAGGAATCTTATATCCGCGGAGCTTCAAAGCCTTGATAGCGCCAATTGCAATCAGGTCATTGTCTGCAAAGTAGCATTCAGCGAGAGTATCCCCTCTGTCAATGATTTCAAGCATATCTGCAAAAGCGCCCTCGATGGAAGGGGAGAGCTCATGTGAGATGGATTTTCCTATGGACATACCATGTTCGCGGACGGCTTTTGTAAACCCGGCGGTCCGTTCGGTAAAATTTTCAATTCTATAGGATGAACACAGGTGTCCGGGCTGTTTTTGACAGCGGCTGATCAGGTAGCTTGTGGCAAGGTAGGCACCCTGCATGTTGTTGATCAGGACACAACTGCAGTCCACGGTCGCAAAATAAGAATCGATCATCACCACGGGAACAGAGAGCTGAAGGAAGCTTTGGCATACACTGGCAGCTGCCTCCGTTCCCAGAAGTACGATTCCCACGCAGCCGGATACATGCAGGTCTTCAATACATTTCTGTAAATCGTCCGTTTTTTCATAAATCTGTAATATTTTTAAATGATAGCCGTTATGGCGGCACTCCTCCTCTATTCCATCTGTAAGTTCAGAAAATATGGGCATATAGTTTAATATGGCGTTATGTGCCCGGTAAATAATGCAGTAAATGTCGCCGGAATGATTCTTTTTCATGGAGAGCCTTGAAAAATCGTATCCGTTTTTTTCTGCCTCCTTTAAGACGAGCGCCCGCGTATCGGCACTGACACCTGGTTTGTTGTTCAACGCCATTGATACAGCAGTGGCGGATAAATTGAGGCGTGCAGCCAGTTCTTTTGCTGTGATTCCCATGTAAAGCCTCCCTGTATATAAATAAAAAATTATTTATCAATATTATATCGTCAAAATAGAGTACAATCAAGAATAAAGTGAAAAATAAAGTAAATTTCACTTTATTTTATATTGAGATAAAGCTTAATATTGGGTATAGTTCTTCTTGTAAGGAAGGCAGGTTGTTTAAGGAACTGTTCAGAAATAGATAGTCAAGATGTATAGGTTATACTTGCACAGCTCCTAAGATTTGCGGAAAGTGAGGAATCAGCTATGGACAAAATAAAGTTAGGCTTTGCGCCGACACGGAGAAGTATTTTCAGTGCCCCTGATGCAGTGAAATACCGTGGGCTGACGGCAGCGCGCCTGAAGGAACTGGAAATTGAGTTTGTGGATATCACGGACATCAATGATGAGGGATTGTTATACCGGGACGAGGATATGTACCGGATTGCAGAAAAGTTTAAGAGAGAAAAAATAGACGGGCTTTTTCTGCCCCACTGCAACTTTGGAACGGAGTATGAGTGTGCCAGGCTTGCAAAGGAACTGGACGTCCCGGTTCTTTTGTGGGGGCCGCTCGACGAACGGCCAGAGGCGGACGGCACGCGGCTGCGCGATACACAGTGCGGGCTGTTCGCGACAGGAAAGGTGCTGCGGCGGTTTGGCATCCCGTTTACATATATGACAAACTGCAGGCTGGATGACCCGGTATTTGAGAGGGGAATCCGTGATTTCATGGCAGTCTGCAATGTGGTGAAAACATTCCGCAATATTCGCATCCTGCAGATCTCGACCAGGCCCTTTGATTTCTGGACGACGATGTGCAACGAAGGGGAGCTTCTGGAAAAGTTTAATATACAGCTTGCACCCATACCGATGCCGGAGCTTACCGATGCGGTGAAAAAGGCGGTTTTGGATGGGACAGAGATTGATGAGACCGTGCAGTACTGCAGGGAGAACATGGAAATTCTCATCAAAGATAACGAACTGCAGAATGTGGTGGCATTAAAGGTTGCGATGAAGCGTCTGGCACAGAAGTACGGCTGTCAGGCAATCGCCATCCAGTGCTGGAACCAGCTCCAGAGCGAGCTTGGTATTATGCCCTGTGCTGCGAACGCTCTGCTCAATGAGGAGGGAATCCCCGTAGTCTGCGAGACGGATATCCACGGGGCAGTTACCACGCTGATGGTGGAAGCAGCCGGTATGGGGGAGACGAGGAGCTTTTTTGCGGACTGGACAATCCGTCATCCGGATATAGAGAATGGGGAATTGCTGCAGCACTGCGGACCGTGGCCGCTCTCTGTCGCCGGGGAAAAGGCGAAACTCACATATCCGCTGGCATTTGATTATCCGGGCAGCATTACGGCGGAAGCAAGACATGGAGAGGTGTCTCTGGTGCGTTTTGACGGGGATAACGGGGAGTACTCCCTGCTTCTGGGAAACGCAAAAGGCATCGACGGACCGAAAGGCATGGGAACATATCTGTGGGTAGAGGTGGACAATATCAGACGCCTTGAAGCAAAAATTGTTGAGGGACCCTATATTCATCACTGTGTGGGAATCCATAAAAATGTGGTTCCGGTATTGTATGAGGCATGCAAATACATAGGCGTGAAACCGGATCTGTTTGATCCGGTTGAAGAAAAAGTCAGGGCGTACCTGCGTGGAGAAAATGTAGTATTTTAGAATCAGATCAGAATGGAGGATAATTATGGAGTTACAGGAATTAAGCAGGCTTGCATACGATCTCAGGAAAGATGTTGTGGACATGATCGTTGCAGGGAACGGCGGACATATCGGCGGTGACATGAGTGTGATGGAGATACTGGTCACACTGTATTTCAAACAGATGAACATCTCGCCGGAAAACGAAAACGATCCGGACAGGGATTTGTTTGTCATGAGTAAGGGGCATTCTGTGGAGGCGTACTATGCAGTGCTTGCAAAAAAGGGATTTATGGAAATAGAGGAAGTAAAGAAACAGTTCAGCCAGTTTGGTTCAAAATATATTGGACATCCCAACAACAAACTTCCAGGTATCGAGATGAATTCCGGTTCCCTTGGACATGGGCTTCCTGTGTGTGTGGGTATGGCGCTTGCGTCCAGGATGGACAAAAGAGAAAACCGCGTGTACACCGTCATGGGGGACGGGGAACTTGCTGAGGGCTCCGTGTGGGAGGCAGTCATGGCTGGACACCAGTATCATCTGGACAATCTTTGTGCTGTCGTTGACCGCAACCGTCTTCAGATTTCAGGAAATACGGAGGAGATCATGGGACATGACGACCTTCATGAACGGTTCCGAAGCTTTGGCTGGCATGTGATTGACGTGGCGGACGGAAACAGCATAGAACAGCTCTGTGCGGCATTGGACGAGGCGCGCCGGACAAAAGGCTGTCCTACAGTACTGATCGCAAATACAATCAAAGGCAAGGGTTCCGCAGTGATGGAGAACAAGGCATCATGGCATCATCACGTTCCGTCGCAGGAGGAATATGAACAGATGATAAAAGATTTTATGGAAAGAAAGGAGGCGCTTGCCGTATGAAAAACCGCATACCAAACCGCAAGGCAATCTGTGACGTATTATTAGAGAAGGCAAAGGAAGATAAAGATATCGTGGTGCTCTGCAGCGATTCGAGGGGTTCCGCATCGCTGGCTGATTTTGCGGAAGCATACCCGGAGCAGTTTGTAGAGACAGGAATTGCAGAGCAGGATCTGGTCAGTATCGCGGCGGGGCTTGCGCACTGCGGTAAAAAAGCGTTTGCAGCCTCTCCGGCATGCTTCCTGTCCACCAGAAGCTATGAGCAGTGCAAAGTGGATGTGGCGTATTCCAACACAAATGTGAAGCTCATCGGGATCAGCGGCGGAATCAGTTACGGCGCACTTGGCATGAGCCACCATTCGGCACAGGACATAGCGGCGATGTCGTCTGTTCCCAATATGCGCGTGTATCTCCCAAGCGACCGGTTCCAGACAAAAAAACTGGTCGAGGAACTGTTAAAGGATGAAAAACCAGCGTATATCCGCGTCGGCAGAAATCCTGTGGAGGATATTTACCAGGAAGAGGACTGTCCATTTGAAATGGATCGGGCAACCGTCCTCCGAGAAGGGACAGATGCGCTGCTGGTCGCGTGCGGCGAGATGGTAAGACCTGCTTATGAAGCGGCAGCGATTTTGGAAGAAGAAGGAATACAGACAACAGTTCTTGACATGTACTGTGTCAAGCCTATTGACAGGGAAGCTATCATCCACGCGGCTTCCAGTGTGAAGGCAGTGATCACAGTGGAGGAGCATGCGCCGTTTGGCGGACTGGGTTCCATGGTCAGCCAGATCGTGGCTGCAGAATGCCCGCGGAAGGTGATCAATATCGCCCTTCCCGATGCGCCGGTGGTTACGGGAACTTCGCAGGAAGTATTTGATCATTATGGAATGACTGCGGCTGGTATTGCAAAAGCAGTAAAGGATGTGTTGTCAGATGAATAGAAATATGTGCTGGCAATCGATCAGAGTACACAGGGAACAAAGGCGATTCTTTTTAATGATACAGGGGAGTTGGTCTGTCGCAGTGACCTTCTGCATAAACAGTACATCAATGAAAAAGGATGGGTGTCTCATGATTTAAAGGAAATTTATGCCAATACTGTCCAGGCAGTGAAAAGTGTGGTGGAGAAGGCACAGATCCATAAAGATGAAATTACCTGCATCGGCATCAGCAACCAGAGGGAGACCTCGGCGGCATGGAACCGGAAAACCGGTGAACCGCTGGCTCCGGCAATCGTGTGGCAGTGCGCAAGGGCAGAGAACGTCTGTGAGCGCGTCCGGCAGAATGCAGTCATCAGTCATAACAGGGAAAACATGGATGTGGCAGGGATTATCCGGCAAAAGACCGGACTCATGCTTTCCCCGTATTTCCCGGCGGCAAAATATGCATGGATGCGGGAAAATGTGGAAACTGTCAGACAGGCAGAAAAGCAAGGGGAACTCTGCTTTGGGACGATTGATACATGGCTTCTGTTCCAGCTGACAAAGGGAACTGTATATGCCACGGATTATTCCAATGCGTCACGGACACAGCTTTTTAATATCCACACGCTGGAGTGGGACACTGAGATCTGCACTTGGTTTGGCATTGATAAGGAGACGCTTCCGCAGGTATGCGATTCCTCTTATCTGTATGGCAGCACTGATCTCGAAGGCTGGTTCGGGGAACCGGTTCCAATCTGCGGCGTCATTGGGGATTCACAGGGGGCGCTTTTTGGACAGGGCTGTGTGAAAAAAGGTATGGTCAAGGCAACGTATGGGACTGGATCATCTGTCATGATGTATATAGGGGAGACACCGGGACAGTCGGAGCTGGGACTTGTCACCTCCCTAGCATGGGGCATTAACGGAAAAGTGGGCTATGTGCTGGAGGGAAATATTAACTATACTGGGGCAGTAATCACATGGCTGAAAGACAACATGCAGCTGATATCCTCCGCTCAGGAAACAAAGGAATTGGCAGAACAGGCAAATCAGGAAGATACAACCTATCTGGTGCCCGCTTTTTCGGGACTTAGCGCACCTTACTGGAAACCGGACGCCAAAGCAGTACTCTGTGGTATGAGCAGGACAACTGGAAAAAAGGAGATTGTGAAAGCTGCCCTGGAATCCATCGCCTACCAGATTGCCGATATTGCGAAGATGATGGAAGCAGAGAATGGAGGAAGGCTGGAAACACTCTGTGTGGATGGAGGTCCGACAAATAATGCGTATCTCATGCAGTTTCAAAGTGATATCCTCGGTATTTCGGTAAAACTGCCGGTCTGCGAGGAGTCTTCTGCACTGGGGGCAGCAATGCTTGCGGGACTGGCGCATGGGATTTATCAGGAAAATACTCTTTTTTCAACTACAGTGCGCAGACAATTTGCAAACCTAATGGAAAAAACAGAACGTGAAAACAGGTATTTAGGCTGGAAAAATGCAGTAAATATGTTATTATAAGAGAAAGGTCGCAGGATTATGAGAAATAAATTTTTAAAACGGGTACTGGGCATAACGATTGTTACAGTATTATCGGTTTCTTTTCTTGCTGGCTGCGGAGCAGCAGAAGAAAAAAATGAACAGGTGAATGTTATGAGTAGTGAACC
>CAMWJQ010000173.1 GCA_947174615.1 uncultured Lachnospiraceae bacterium | reverse complement strand
CCTCTCGTACGGTCTCGTGGGCTCGGCTCTGTGTATAAGAGACAGCCCCCCTAACCCCCTCTGCGCTCAAAAACCAAAAAATTATCCTGCCGGAATGTTTGATTTTTTCGCTCATTTTTCTGCACAAATATCCCCCATAACGGGATAGAAGATTGTGTAAAATTCTTTCATCATCCCATTACAGAAAGGACACAAAAAATGGCAAACAGGGAACGCAAAAACGAGTTGAAAATCTATCTAAGTGATGACGAGCAGTACATACTGGAACAAAAAAGTAAAACTCTCCGGCATGAGGAGTAAATCCTCTTTCCTGCGGCATCAGATTTTGTATGGTTACGTTTATGACATTGACTATTCAGAGCTTCGGGAATATAATGCTGCGCTTGCCAAAATCGGCAACAATCTGAACCAGATAGCAAAGCGCATGAACGCAACAGGTAACGTCTATGCAGCCGATGTAAAGGAAGTAAAAGAGCTGATGAACCAAGTATGGCAGACGCAAAAGTCCATGCTCTCAAAACAGCCATACATGAAACAGTAAATTGAAAATAACGCCCTGCCAAAGCAAAACAGCAATGGTAAACTTTTCTCCATAAACCCACAAAAGCGAATACTCAATAAAATCTGAAAACGGTCAAAATTCGACATTGAAAAAGGTGTATCGCGTTGAAGTTTTTATACCTCATTTCGATACACCTTGATGTGTATAATTGATTACAATTTCTTATGTGCTGTTATTCTATACCTATGTACTTTTTTATTTATTTTTTTCACAACAATTTCCTTTCCTATAGTTTAATATTTTTAACCGAATTTCTCGATTCAAAACTTTGAATTACTCCACATATTCTCTGCTGAACATTAGATTTTTTTAATTACCATGAAATAGTAATTTAAATACAGAAATCATCTGCCTATTAAGCGTGTTTCTTTTCTGCAAAGAGCAGAAGTTTTCTCTTTATTGGCCTATTATAAAAGTGAAATGTTGCAGAAATATCCTAGCACATACAAACTCCAGCTTAAAAACAGGATAAATTGTTACAAAATACTGACATTACATAAATTTCCATTAAAGAAAGTACAAAAAACCAGTGAAATAACCAAAGGTCACTCCACTGGCAATAAAGAATTTGTAAATCCACTTTTTCGATTTAATCATTTTTGATAGCTGGCAGAATGCTTGTTGCCTTTAATTCTGACTCGGCATATAGAGAAAAAGTTAAATATATTACAACAAGTACAACAATCAATGCTATCAGGAATATCCATGGCAGTTTGAATGTAATACAATGATTCGCTGCATCCAACCGCCTGCATACAATCATGCTTAAAATGCTGCCCCATACAAGGGAATTTGCTAATGAACAGCAGAGGTATATTCCAATTTCTCTGTTTAGCATTTCCATCAACTGATTTTGTGTTGTTCCAACGGCTTCAAGTAAACCAAACTCACATTTCCTGCTCTGAAAGTCAACCATCAGCATATTTATAAGACTAATACTGCCAAAAACAAACAGGATTGCGGAAATCATGTAAAAGGTTTTTATGGATGGACTGTAATATTTCTGAATGCTCAATATTGTCTGCTCTATTGAATTTACTTCGATTTTCCCATTTTCGTCTGCGATTTGTTGGACTTCAGACAAAACACTTTCAAAATGTTCTTCAGATACCTCAAGTGACAAAATACCTGTCTGTTCCGCTATCCCTGTCAGCTTCTTTGCTGTGTCATATGCCATAAGGAAATAAGGACTGCCGGGAATAACAGGGCAGTTTTCCATTAAATCAGATCTGTCATATACGCCGATTACAACAGCTTGCACATCAAAACTGCTGCCGTCAGGAGCTCTTCCAGCTATTTTCAAAGTATCTCCAACTTTAGCTGTACTCTGTGCAACTAATATTCCGTTTTTCTCAACCATATCATCATAGTTTGCTGTTCCAGAGGATAAAATTGTCTGCATTTCTGCTGTCTGCTCTCGATTTAATGACGGAAAAAAATCTGTGATACTTGTGATAGAGCCACTTCCACTTGGAAAAGTAATGGTCATGTTAATACAGTTAGATGCGGTAATTTTTTCTATTCCATTTAAAGTTTCCAATTCCTGCATCAATGTCCGGTTTTCAAGCGGATTATCTTCCAGTTGCAATTTTGAACTTCCGTATGGCTCTGATTCCCTATCAAAAGAACTCCCCACTGTATTTTTTACTTGTATATGGATATTACCAGCAGGATAGTATTTGAAACTTGCCTGCTTTTCTGGATCAACAGAGCCGGCAACCGTTGAAGTAACCAGCAGAAGTGCTCCACTTAAACCAAGCATCAGAACCGTCAAAATTGCCTTCTGCTTATTCCTTTGTATATTTATTTTAGCCAAATTGAATGGTGTGAGTTTTCTGTGCCGATTCCGCCTGCTCTTTGTCTTTCCTGTATACGCAAAATATTTAGAGCCCTCTACTGGTGAAGTATTCATTGCAACCCGGGCAGGCTTGAAAATTGCAATATTTACTGTTATAAAAGCTGCTGTTGCAATCAGGGCAGCATATATTATCGTTGCTTTCAAACGAAATCCGTCCGGACAACCAATAACCCCAATGAGTACGCCAATGATAAGCCCCAGTGGAATACCTGTTAAGGCATACATCCTTCCCTCTTTTTTTGCCATTCTTTCAATTTGCTTCTTAGTCATTCCAATTGTCCGCAATTGTCCGAACATCTGAACATTTTTTACAATCTTTGTGTAAAATACACCATAGACAATCGTTGCTGCCAGAATAGCTGTTAATACACCTAACAGCGGAACCGGAATTGGAATACCTGATTTCATTGCGCCCGACATAACCGCAAAATATTCTGTCAGATTCAACTGCCCTTCTTCTATTCCTGAATTTTGTATTACTTTAGCAGCAAAATCAAGAATTGCCGATGAACTGATTACGTCTGTATTGAGCCGGATATACGCAGTTATCTGAAAATTATCTTTTGATAAATTATGTGCAAGCTCCTTGTTTACATAAATACAATACCCCCTGCTCTCCTTTTCATCATTCAAAATACCCGAAAGCGTATATTCTGCTTCTTGTCCTGTTCCAGTCAAGTCAAGTGTAACTGTGTCTCCAACCTGATATTTCTTTCCAATAAAATCAATATAATTTTGAGGAAGCATAATTTCATCCGGTTTTTGTGGTGCGTTTCCCCGAAATGTCTTTTCTTCCTGACACAGAAAATAATCTTCGTTTCCATATACAACCGTAATAGTTTTGTTATCCACATAAAACAGCCCAATAGCTGAATATTCGCCAATCCAAGATACATCTTCATTTTTAAGCAGCAGATCTGCCTGCTCGTCCGTGATTCCTAAAACACCAATTTGCGCTCTGTTTCTTTGTGTATTTTTGTATTTCTCCTCTGTTCCTGCCGATATTAAAATGATTGAAAAAATCATACATACAGAGAGCGCGATTGTAAGCAGCAAAAACATCTTACTTCTTTTATCTGCTTTAATGCTTCTGTTTGCCAGTTTCCTTACAATAGCACTTGTGTCGTTTTCAAAAGGCAAAGTCATAGTCTGCTACCTCCTTATTCCACAATCCTGCCGTCTTCAATCCGCACAATGCGGTCGGCAAGTTGGGCAATTTCATTGTTATGGGTAATCATTACAATGGTCTGATTAAATTCTCCACTGCTTCGTTTGAGCAGCCCTAATACATCTGCACTGGTTTTACTGTCAAGGTTTCCCGTCGGTTCATCGGCAAGAATAATAGCTGGTTTCGTTATCAAAGCGCGAGCAATAGCAACACGTTGTTGCTGTCCACCTGAAAGGTTATTTGGCATATTCTTTAATTTACTTTTCAAATCCAGCATCTCTGCAATTTCCCGAAAAAACTTTTTATCTACCGTATCGCCATCCAGCTCCACGGGCAGGACAATATTCTCATAAATATCCAGAACGGGTACTAGATTATAATTTTGGAAAATAAAGCCGATATTGCGACGGCGAAAAATGGTAAGCTGCTCATCATTCATTTTCTCAAGCATTTTATCCCTCACACGGACAGAGCCGGACGTTGGAACATCTAGCCCGCCCATCATGTGAAGCAGGGTGGATTTCCCGCTTCCAGACGTGCCGACAATTGCCACAAATTCCCCCTGTTCCACAGAAAATGTTACACCGTCAAGAGCGCGAGTAATGTTTGGCTCAGTACCATAATACTTTTTCAAATCTGTTGTCTGTAAGATACTCATATGAATACCGCCTTTCTTTATTTATAGGCATATCATAAAATTCAAATGTTGCAGAATTATCCCAAACACTGCGAAATTGTCCGTTGAAATGTTTCAATTTTAGGACGTTTTATTTTTTTGGAAGAAAAACGGAAAAGACTGTTCCTTTTCCGACCGTGGAAAAAACTTTAACATAGCCACCCTGCATAGTAATAATCTCACGAGTAAGATAAAGACCGATACCTATTCCATCTATGTCATGCACTGCATCCTCCCTGTAAAAGCGTTTGAAAATCGTTGCCTGTTCGCTTTCCGGAATGCCTCTGCCTGTGTCTGCCACATCAATTTTCAAATACATTTCTTGGTCTTGCACTGTTACACAGATGCTGCCACTTGCGGGAGTATATTTTACTGCATTATCCAAAAGGTTATATAATGCTTCTGCTGTCCAGCGGCTGTCCTGGTAAAAGGCAATGTTATCCGGGCATTCTACCAATAGGGTAATTTGCTTTCTTTCCATTGACACAAGAATACCATTGATAGCAGCAGTCAGCGTATCCATCACCAAAGTCTGCTTTTTTTCAAGAGTAATTACACCTGTTTCAAGGCGAGAAGTCTTTACCATTGCCTGAATGAGAAAATCCAGCTTGTCAAGCTGGCTCCCTGAAGCCCGTAAAAACTCCCACTGTTGTTCCACCGGCATTTTGCGGGTCTGCAAGGTATCATTTATCATTTTGAGATTTGCAATTGGTGTTTTTGTCTGATGTGAAATATCCGACACAAGAGATTGCAATTCAGATTTTTCTTCCTCTATCTTGCGTCGGTTCTCCTGCATAATATTGTAGAGCCGTTCCAGTCGGTGGGAGATGCGGGCAAAAGAGGTTTCCGCTTCAAAATCTACTTCGGGTCTTTCGCTACCGTCTATCATACCGTCAATCGTCTGACATAATCTATTTATAAACTCGGACAGCTTCTTCTGAAAATATTTCAGGAAGAACACTCCCCATGCAAAAAGAGTAGCTGTTAGAAAAGCCCCACAATATACAAGAGTGCTGTTGCCTGTAAGTAAATACAAAGTAAGAAGTGACAAGGCAACGGTAAGAGTTACCCCAATTATTTCTAACAGCAAAAATTTCCGGATTGATAATTCTTGCAGTTTCATTTCTGTTCACCGCCAATCCATTGATAGCCCATGCCATAGGCTGTCTTGATATACTTATGTCCATCCACCTCAATTTTCTTGCGGATACGACTAATTATGGTAGCCAAGGTATGCTCGTCCACAAAATCACCATCAACATCCCATAGTTTTTCCAAAAGCTGTGTTTTTGTCAGAATCAGTCTGCTGTTCTTTACAAACAGTAACAAGGTACGATATTCTTTTGGTGTAAAATCCACAGGTTTGCCATCCAGCGTTGCAGTCTGTTCAGAGAAATTGATTTTCAGAAAACCATCCTCATATATATCATGCCGTGGATGGTGTCGCTCTATGGTTTCAAATACTGCGGCGATCTTTTTACAAAGCACCGCAACTGAAAAAGGCTTGGCAAAATAATCTTCGCCACCAACTTCATACCCTCTCAACATATCACTTTCCCTGTCATTGGCGGTAAGAAAGATAATGTAAGTTTCTGGACTGTGCTCTTTAATTTCGGTGCAAAGATCAAGTCCGCTTCCGTCTGGGAGATTAATGTCCAGCAATGCCAAATGATAGATGTCACTTAACAGACTCCTTGCCATAGAACAGGAATAGGCAGAAACTACCTCATAGCCATCAGAAATAAGGTTATAGGCAAGAGTTTTGTTTAGCACTGTATCATCTTCGACAATCATAATTTTCTTCATGGTTTCCCTTTCCTTTCTGAGTCTTAATAAGTATATTTTAACTCCCAAATGTTGCAGAATTATCCTAAACTTATATTTTTTTCTTTTTTTCTACCGTCAACAAGTTTCTCTGCATCCTTTGGTATCAGCCAAAACGGCTGAACTTTGCCACGCCGCGTATGCGATTTTCCTCGCATAGCTTTTGTATTCGTCTTTCTGAAATGCCCCATTTCTTAGTCGCTTCCAGGGCAAAAATAAACTCTAACATTTTCATTCACCATTTCTTAAAACTTTAGCAGTTATAATTATATACAGTCAACCGAATAACTTCAAAAGTATAAAACAAACATCATGGATAACTCTATAAAACAGCCAGTTATACAACATTTCCACAATGCCGTTTACTCCGGAATCCCACTTACTCATTCATTCTATCCTTTTATCTAAAAACAATCAAGAAAAGCCCTGAATTATACAGAGCCTTTCTAATCTTTGTTCAAACGCAAACTGTCGTTTTTTGTAGAAACAATATTACAGATATATTTCCGCTATTTTTGCAAATTCAGCTTTTCTTACGATAAGTTCCGACTGTTTTTCTTCAGGTAGGCTCTCAAATACACCCTTATAGCCTTTCTCTAATGACGGAGTGCCTTTTACCATCAGGTACAGCTTTGTATTCAGCCATTCCTCCCATAATTCCTCAAATAGTGCCACGCTGTCCGTAAAGGTTTTGGCATCTTCAAAGCCATGTGGCGACTTGTAATATTTCAGCTCCACAAAGCCATATCTACCTACATCAATCACCACAATATTCTCCATTTCATACAGTTCTGCAAACGCATCAGCCACCTTTTGGCACTTTGCCCGTTCTTCCTCCGTGATATAAACCTGTTCTTCCATATTGCTTTACCTCGTTTCTTCTAAGATTGTGCCATATTCATCCAATAAGGGCTATCCACATACACCGGATTATCACCTTGCTTATTTTCCCCAAATTTCACTTTACTCACAATTTACACCTGTTACCGCTGTTGTAAAAAATACCATGTTTCTACCTCTTTCTTTCTCAAAAATAGTTTTTGTCTGGTTTCTGAAAGAGTTTTTCGTGTTAAAATGCCCTGCCTTATGGTAAAATAAAGACAGGGCAATCCTTTAGGAAGAACCCTGCGGGCATCCGGCACATTCAGTTTGGCGATTGGCTGTGCCGGGCGCTTTGTTTTTGTCCTTTCCCAAGTACATTCAAAACTCCGTTCCACTTCTGGACTTTTTGTCCAAAAGTTTTGTAGCTGGTTGGCGGGTTCCATATTCAGTTTTTCAATATTCAGTTGTCATGCTTCAATCACGCCTGCATCCTCCACCTCATCAACGGTGTCATTGTCCCTGACTTTCGCTTTGCACAGGTTCTTTACATATTTTTCGATGTCTAAGGCGTTCTTGTCATCAAAATCGGACAGAAGGCGGTACTGCCTGTGCTTTGTAATGTCAAACTTATTGGAGAAGAAAGGTCTTACCCCTCTAAGCTGCATGATGCACTTCCCTCCGTCCATGACTGCAATCTCATCTTGGCTCATAAGCTCATTGCAACATTGTCAAGTGATGAGTTCAATTTTGCGCACAAAAAAAGCAGGGACTCTCTCTCGAATCTCTGCTCTTTATAGTCTTTAAGTATTATCAATATTTCACACATTTGATATTTAATTTCTACATACTTTGAAATATTTATTACTTTTCTACAAACCTGCTACTATTCCATTCATATCATATAATAGATAGTGTGTGCAAATAGCCTCATATGAAATCCAGTCCTGCAATATAAAAATTTAATAACTCATTTCCTCCTATCCCAAAAGGAGAACATATGCTCAACATTCGTAACATATATTATCACACTCAACATATCTTCATAAGCATAAATGATTTCAGCACCTACGTTACAGTTGTTGTATAACGACAATGTGTAATCTTTAGGACAATTTTAATTGAATAATTGTAAATTTACTCTCTTTCTCCATTTTTTGTTGTAACAAAAAAGGAGAGTGCGCATCTCTCCTTTTCAATCATATTATTC
>CAMWJQ010000172.1 GCA_947174615.1 uncultured Lachnospiraceae bacterium | reverse complement strand
TTGTACATTATAAGTACAAGGCGCTTGTTTAGAAGTGTAAGAAATATAAAGTTTGCACAATGTTGAAAATGTATTTGCACATTCGCTTGACATTCTTTGTAGGGCAATACATTTCTAAACTAATTTAGTTTCCACTAAAATAGGAGGTATGAATGAAGAAAAGAGTTGGCAAAAAAATTTTAAGCGCTGTACTCGCAGCGAGTATGATTCTTGGCAATATCGCACTTCCGCAGGGACTGGGGGAAGTTCATGCAGCGCAGGTCGATATTGGAAGTATCATAAGCGGAAAGACACAAGTCACTGATTCAGAAATCGAAAATCTGTATCGCAAAATGTCTTATACCCCTCAGGGAGTGCATGATCCATCTATTATTAAAATTGGCGATGAATGGTATGTGTTTGGGTCACACAGAGCTGTGGCAAAGACAAGCGATCTGCAAAATTGGCAGACTGTCAATATTGATGGGCTTTTTGGAGATGGAGAGGGGAAGGTACTTACGCCGGACGAGGCTTTTGTCAATAGTTTGTATCAGGGAACGATCCAGACCAGCGATGCTGCCAAGGCATTGATGAGAAACAAAGAGGAGGAGGAAACAGAGGAGACCGATCAAGTAACGGTAGAATCCGAAGAAACGTCTGAAAGTGAAACAGAATCGGAAACCGTATCCGAAAGTGAAACTGAGTTCGAATCGGAAACAGAACAGCCGTCAGAGAGTGAGCCTGCGTCAAAGACAGAACAGGAAACAGAACAGCCGTCAGAGAGTGAGCCTGCGTCAAAGACAGAACAGGAAACAGAACAGCTGCCAGAGAGCGAGCCTGCGTCAGCGAATGGATTCGAAGCCGATCCGGCATCGGAGGCGGAGAACAAAGCTGAAGATGAGACGGTGGCAGAATCGGAAAAGTATTTGTACGGGGAAGTTTCAGCGGCGCCAGAGGAGACTTCTGAGAGAATATCAGAAACGGAGACAGAGCCTGAATCAAAAACAGAGACAGAGCCTGAATCAAAAACAGAGACAGAGCCTGAATCAGAAACGGAGGCAGAGCTGGAAGAGACTACAGAAGAAGATTCCGTGTTATTCGAGACTGAAACGGAATCTGAATCGTCAAAAAACAAGAAAACTGCTGTCAGCAAACAGGCAGAGAAAGAACTGGCTGACGGCGAAGTCACATTCGGAAGTTTTGATGCCAAAGCATGGTGTACTGCGTCGGACGGATGGAACATCCTTGACGGTACGAACAGTAATATCTGGGCTCCGGATATCATTTACAACCCAACTATGAAGAAGTATTGTATGTATCTTAGCTTAAATGGAGAGTATCAGAATTCTGTGGTGATTTTACTGACCGCTAATCAGATCGAAGGACCTTATGCCTATCAGGGACCGGTTGTGTATTCTGGATTTACTGCAGAGAAAAATGTACCGACAAGCTATCAGAATACAGATATGAAATACATCTTCGGAGAGTCCGAACTGCTTGAACGGTATCAGAAAATTTCGGGTATAACACTGGATGCTGATGGAAAGATTGCCAATATAGATAAGAATGAATGGGCAAATTACTGGCCTCATGCCATCGATCCTGCCGTACTCTATGATGATGACGGAAAACTCTGGATGATTTACGGTTCCTGGTCAGGCGGTATCTATGCGCTGGAGCTGGACGAGACTACCGGACTTAGGGATTATAGCGTAACATATGAAAGTGATTTTGACAGCAAAGGGCAGAGTGTAACCAGCGATCCTTATTTTGGCAAGAAGATTGCAGGCGGTTATTATGTTTCAGGTGAGGGTCCTTATGTAGAGAAAATCGGGAATTATTACTATCTGTTTATGTCCTATGGGTTTTATGCGCCGAACGGCGGTTATTCCATGCGAATATTCCGCTCTGAAAACCCGGATGGACCCTATGTAGATACCAAAGGAACCAGTGCGATTTATGATAAGTTCAGCCCGAATTTCATAGCGGATTATGCGAAGGACGTGAATCAGATCGATACAAGAGGAATGCGCCTGATGACGTACTATCAATGGGATCACATGTCAAAGGGTGAAGTGGCACAGGGGCACAATTCCGCAATTCAGGACGGTGACAGGGCGTATGTCATTTATCATACGAAATTTAATGATAATTCCGCCGCGCACGAACTCCGTGTACATGAATTATTCCAGAATAAAAACGGGTGGATTCTTGCGTCCCCGTTTGCCTTTGCAAATGATAATAAATTAAATTACAATGCGGAACCGACAGATCCGGCAGGGGAATATGAGATCATTGTAGGGGATTATTCCCGCGGTTATGATGAGAACAGCGGTCAGGGCAAATTAAATGGAAATTATACCGGTCCGCTTTCGGAGATTGTAACTTATACATTGGCTTCGGATGGAATAATTACAAAGGATGGACAGGAAGCTGGCACATGGGTTGTAGAGAGCGGGAAAGCATATGCAACACTTACAATCGACGGACATAATTATTCCGGTGTTTTTGCTGAAGTGACAAAAGATTCTGCCGGAATCAAGACGATGTGCTTTACAGGTGTGGACGAACAGACAGGCATTACCCTTTGGGGCGCTAAGAAGTTAGGCGGCAAGGCAGTCATTGCGGATAATGTTGCAAACCCTTCTTATGCAGTGCCGAAAAAGGTATATGGCAGTTTTGAACTTCCGGCAACAGGAAGCGAAGGAGTTGACCTGTACTGGAAATCTTCCAATGAAAATCTGGCTGCAGATGATGGAACTATATCCGAAATGCCAGAGCAGGACACAGATGTAACCTTTACGATGACAATGGTAAGCGGAGATTACTATTATCAGAAGGACTATACTATTACAGTTGCAAGCAAAAACAGTCTCGCAGACGGAAAATATCTGGTAGGGGAAGCCTATACAGATAACGCTCTGACGCTTCCGGATGCATCGAGACCATCGATGGACAATCCGTTTTATATAACAAATACAGCGGGATTGGAGCTGTCCGGCGGTGTCAGCATAGAGTTTGACGTGAAGCATAACGGCGCCGTGAATGCACTTGGAGCTTTGTTTGCTTTTAACGGAAGTGAGTCCGGTAAACTGTATTTTACACAGGGGTCTTATCTGGGATATAATGCGCTGGGCGGCTACTATGATGCAAACCTCAATAATTATGCACTTGTCAAAGATTATATCGGTGATGCAATCGCAGAGAGCGGCAAAGAGACGGCACATGTTGTTATAAACCTGAGCGCAGCGGGCTTTGAAGTTCTTGTAGATGGGAAACAGGCGTATGACCAGACTATCTTGGATACAGATAACGGTGCAGGAGATCTGGAAGACTATACAAATGTTCTGACATGGCTGCAGTCCTCGGCATCCTCCTTATGTATGGGATATGGTTCATGGTGGGATGATGTACCTGCAAATGCTGTTATCTCAAATATGAAGTTTTATATCAATGAATCAAATGATCAATCTGCCGTAGACAGTGTCATTGCGTCTCTGAAAAAACAGATTCCCGCTTCTACGACAGCAGATATCAGTCTGCCGGTGAAAGGAGCATTTGGAACGACGATCAGTTGGACAACCTCCAATCCGGATATTATAGCAGCAGACGGAAAAGTTACCATACCGGGCAAAGAGACAGAGGTAACATTGACAGCTACGGTTACAAAGGGAGAAGTGACAGCGACAGAAACGTTTAAAGTGATTGTAAAGCTTCCTGCAACTTCCAATGTATCGTTGGAAAGAGAACTCTTAGAGATAACTGAAGCCGCACAGATCGAGCTGATAGATAATCCGTTCTATGGTAAGAATCTGGATACTCTGGTCGTAAATTATGACATTACATTTAAAGAGGGCGGATTTAAAACAGGATACGACGGCATTTTTGCTTTCTATAATTCAGAGACAACAGGAAGGGTATCTTTCCAGACCAATCCATATATCTGCCTGAATGAAATGCTGCCGGAAGGTCAGGCGAATGTCTATCTCGATATCAACCATCCAGACAAAAATAATCTTGCGAAAGATATGGTGTTTGGACAGGAATATAGTGTAAAAATCGTGATCAAAAAGACGGAATGCAGTATTTACTTAGACGGAAAACTTGCAGTAAATGTGGATGCAGCGACAATGTCCGGCAATGCTGATTTTGCGGAACTGCTCGATTATGTCGGAAAGTGTGATAAGTTTTCATGGGGTGTTGGAGACAGGCAGGCGTCTTTCTGGGGCAGTGAGCTCTCGACTGTAAAGAATATCCGCATCAGCAGCAATGAATACCAATCATTTGATCAGGAAGAAGTTGTTCTGGACGCAGCGCCGGTTGTTATGGATAATCCGCTGTATGGGAAAAATTTAAAAGAAGTAGTACTTGATTTTAATGTGAATTTTGCAGAAGATGCTGCGATGGACGGATGGAATGGACTGCTTGCTTTCTTCCAGCCATCAGAAGGAGCAGCAGCAGGACGCGTAAGTATTCAGACAGCGCCATATATCTGCTATAATAAGATGGAGAATGAGATATGGACTGATATTAACAACCCCAATGATTTGAATGCTGCTCAAATCGAAATACCTGTTATGAAGTTGGACAGATCCCAGACGCATCATTACTATATCCGCATTTCCGCTTTTGAAGTCGTTATGGAAATCGACGGAAAACAGGTGGAACTGGTCAAAAACGGAGCAGCATCGTATCAGGATATATTGGATTTTATCTCGATATGCCAGAAGTTCTCGTGGGGTGTAAACAACGATACCAGCTTCTGGGCTATGGAGAAAGCTACTTTAAAAAATGCATCCGTTAAGGGGTATTATTCTGAGAAAGAGGAAAATAATAAGGTCACAGTAACATTGCACTATCCAGACGGAACAATCGAAACCAAGATACTGGAAAGCAATACGATACTGAAAGAACCTGAATTTGAAGCAGAAGACGCAAACGGAAAATATGGAATTACCTGGTATGCGGATGAAGCAAAAACCGTGATATTCCGGTTTGGGGAAGCTGTTTCGGAAGATATTACTCTGTACGGAAGATACTGTTACTATTATGAAGAACCCGGAGAAGATGAAAATGGTAACAACGCACCAGTCAGAACAGGAATCTGGGTAGAGCGAATTGATGACCAGCAGTACACAGGTGCGGCGATCAAACCGGTAATCACAGTTTATGACGGAACGAAGAAGCTGACAGAGAAGGTAGATTATAAAGTCAGCTATTCTGACAACAAAAAAGTGAGCACCGAAGCTAAGCCGGCTAAAGTCACAATTACGCCATGCGGGAATTATGAAAAAGCAAGTAAGTTCTTCATTTATTTCAATATAAATCAAAGACAGCTCACCAAAGAGAATGTCACGATCAAATATAAGCCTGAAATAAATGTAAAATATAATAACCAAAAAGCAGCAGTGGGGCAGACTCAGAAGATAAGCTTAAAATACGGCAAGCTGACCATTCCGGCAAAAGAGTATACAGTGACTTATAAGAAAGGTGAAGAAACCGTACAGCAGCTTACGGATATCGGGACGTATCAAGTAGTCATGAAGATGAAAGATACCAGCAGCTATGCAGGCGAACTCAGTTATGATATTATTGTGACAGATAAGATTTTAACAAGCGATCTCAAAGTAAAAGTGCCGGCGCAGAATTACAGTGGGGAACCACTGACCCCGAATGTCAGCGTAACATATAAGGGCAAGAATATTGTTCCTGCCGGGCAGCAGCTCAGTGATATTTTTGACATTGATTACAAAGATAATATCAATGCAGGTCTAGCGACACTGACATTAACAGCAAAGGCAGACAGTGAGTATTGCGGAAGCCAGACTGTAAACTTCAAAATCAATGGTACATCAATCAGTAAAGCTGCTGTCGAAGGTTTCCTCTCCTCAATATCGTATACGGGAGAAGCTGTAACGCAGAACGTAAGACTGATCGTGAATAGGGGCAAAGCAGATGAGAAAACTCTTGAGGAAGGAAAGGATTATGACATTGCTTATGCCAACAATACGAATGCCGGAAAAGCATCTATGACAATCACCGGAAAAGGCGCGTTCAGCGGAACTGTCAAAAAGACTTTTACAATAGGAAAAATCAACCTGCAGCAGGCAGGAGGAGAAGTTACCATAGCGTTTGTGGATACAGCACAGCCGCTAAAGATTGCACAGGATAAGAGCGGTGCAAAACCGGCTGTCACAGTGACTTATAAAGGAACGGCTCTTGAGCAGGATAAAGACTATACAATAACTTACAGCGGCAATAAGGCGGTAGGATCGAACGCAAAAGTAACGGTAAAGGGAATCGGAAATTATACCGGAGCCCGGAAGAACGCACTGACTTTTGAAATCATCCCGAAAGATATTTCAGACAATTCCATTACGGTTGATGCCGAGGATCTGAAATATGCGGCAAACGGAAGCTACAAAGCAAAACTAACTGTATATGATAATGGCGTGAAGTTATCGTCAGGAGAATATGCGGTAGGCGCAGTTGAAAACGTAACACTGATCAAGGATGAGGCAGGAACAGAAACCCAGTGCGGAACAGCAACCGTAACCTTGGCAGGTAAGAAGAATTATACCGGAACGGTCGATGTACCGATTCAGATTAAAAAGTATTTGATTTCTTCAGCAAGAATAAAGGTGAACGGCAATTACTATTACAATAACGGAAAACAGATATGCCCGCCAGTAGAGAAGCTGGAGGTGACAATCGGAAACAACAAGTTAACGCCGGGAGTTGACTTTGTTATCGAAAGCTACGGCGATAATACCAAAACAGGAAGTGCCTCAGTGACTATTAGAGGTGTAGGAGAATACGGAGGTAGAAAAACAGTAAAATTCAAGATTCTTCCCAAGTGGATGAAAAAATAGAGAAGAAAGGGAGCTGGAGCCTAGTGTGCCAGCTCCTTTTCATGGATAGGACTCGATGCTGTTCCGTTACTGTTTCTGTGTTTATCTTGAGTCAATTGCATATAAGTCTTTACACTTTTTAGAGATTTGGATATAATGATAACAGGAAGATGGAAGGAGCTTTTAGAAAAACGCGATGGAATAACCCTATAAAATCAGCGGTGTGAAGCCTTTAGAGGTTTTACGCCTTTTTTGGCAGTTTCTTGTGAACAGATACTTGTGGGCGTATTTATTTGAGCAGGCAGCAAGGGAGATATATATGAAAATCAGGGAGATCATGGAAACACTTCAACTAAATAAACTATTAGATAAAGGTGACAGAAAGTACTATCAGCTCATGACACCGTGGGGAGAACAGATTGATAAGGAGCAGACCAGTGTCGTGCTGACAGAATATCCAAGACCGCAGCTTGCGCGAAAAAACCATATGATTTTAAATGGAATCTGGAAATACGCAATCACAAGTGATGATGCCCTGCCGGTGATCTGGGATGGTGATATCCGCGTGCCATTTTCGCCTGAGACGTATCTGTCAGGTGTGCAGCGTCAGCTCAAACCAGAGGAGTATCTGTGGTATGAGCGCAAACTCATGATTGACAGGATTCCAATGGAAAAGAGGCTGTTATTAAATTTTGGCGCTTGTGACGAGCGGTGCCGTGTCTATGTCAATGACACACTGGCAGGGACACATTCCGGCGGCTATCAGGCATTTGCCATAGACATTACGGACTTTATACAGGTTGGAAAGAACACACTTCGTATTTGTGTACAGGATAAAAGTGACACCTCTTATCATGGGCGGGGAAAACAGATGCTCAAAAACGGCGGAATGTTTTACAGTGCACAGAGCGGCTTGTGGCAGACCGTGTGGTGCGAGTGGGTGCCCGAGACTTATATACAGGAGCTGCGCATCACACCGGAGTATGACAATGACTGTGTAACGATTGAGATCATTTCCAATAAATATAACGACAGCCATGAAGGGCAGAATTTTGACGCGATTCCCTGTAAAATCTTGTTATTTGATCAGAATCAGGTCACGCAGGAACAAAAGATTTCGGTTCTGCCTGAAGAAAAGACAGTCATTCAAATCAATATTTTAGACAAAAAAAGCTGGTCGCCGGAGCATCCATTTTTGTATGAAATTCGCATCGTATATGGGGATGATATGGTGGAGAGCTATTTTGGCTTGCGCCTCTTTACCGCAGAGCCAGACAGCAATGGTGTTCCCAGGC
>CAMWJQ010000171.1 GCA_947174615.1 uncultured Lachnospiraceae bacterium | reverse complement strand
ATCCACCACACTTTGCAATGTTTTCATAATGCCAAAACGAGCGTGCTCAAAGGTTAGTCCGCCTTGGAAATACACAGCATAGGGCGGCTTGATTGGTCCATCTGCACTAAGTTCAATGGAGGAACCCGAGACAAACGCCCCCGCAGCCATAATAACTTGTGCATCGTATCCGGGCATATCCCACGGTTCCGGTGAGACAAAGCTGTCAACAGGCGCCGCCGCCTGTATTCCTTTACAGAATGCGATGACACCTTCAGCGGTTCCAAACTCAACTGCCTGTATGATGTCATGTCTTGATTCTGTACTGTTCGGAACAACCTTAAATCCCAGTTTTTCATAAATATTTGCCGCGAAAACAGCGCCCTTTAATGCCCCCGCTGTCACTGTCGGAGCCAGAAACAGACCATGATAAAAGTCTCGCAGAATACCAAGCGAAGCACCGACTTCTTTGCCAAGTCCAGGCGAGGTAAGTCTGTATGCAGCATTTTCGACGCACGCTTTCTTTCCGGCAATATAGCCGCCAATTGGCGCCAGTCCGCCGCCGGGATTTTTGATGAGTGATCCGACGACCAGATCTGCGCCCGCATCCGTAGGTTCGATACATTCCACAAACTCCCCATAACAGTTGTCTACCATACAAAGAACATCGGATTTGATTTGTTTGATAAACGCGATCAGCTCTCCAATGCCCGCAACAGAGAGTGTCGGTCTGGTCTGATATCCCTTTGAGCGCTGTATGGTGACAAGCTTTGTTTTGTCGTTGATTGCCTTTCGAATGTTCTCATAATCAAAACTGCCGTCTGAGAGCAAATCTACCTGTCTGTAAGAGATACCATACTCTGCAAGCGACCCCTTCGACGGACGGATGCCAATCACCTCCTCAAGTGTGTCATAGGGCTTACCAACCGGAGATAAAAGCTCATCGCCGGGACGCAGATTGCTCATCAGAGCCAAAGCCAGCGCATGTGTTCCGCACGTGATCTGTGGTCGAACCAGTGCATCTTCTGTGTGAAAAAGAGATGCGTACACTGCCTCCAGTGTCTCCCTGCCAAGGTCGTTATAGCCGTAGCCAGTGGTTCCTAGCAGACATGCTTCACTGACCTTATTGTCCTGCATTGCCTTGAGCACTTTGAGCTGGTTGTATTCCGCAGTTTGGTCAATCTTTTCAAACCGCGGCTGTAACTGGTCTAAAATCTCTTTGCTGAAATGATAGACTTTGTCTGAAATACCGAGATGGCGATACATGTATTGTGTAGTCAGTCTCTCCTCATTTGTTGATTCCATCATTTTATCCTAGTTTCCTTCCATATTGAATGTATTGTTTTTCGCACTATCGCATAGCTGCGTTTTTATATAGTGTAACATTTTTTCGTCATCATATGCAAATTTATCCTTTTCTATCCAGATGACATTGCGCTCCCTGCGAAACCATGTGAGCTGGCGTTTGGCAAAATGGCGCGTATCACGCTTGATGATATAGACTGCATCCTCCAGTGAAATCTCTCCTGCCAAATATGAGATGATTTCCTTGTAACCGAGTCCCTGCATTGCTGTCGAGTCCCGTCTGCATCCCATATTCATCAGCATCTTCACCTCATCGACCAGTCCTTGCGCGATCATGCCGTCCACACGTTTGTCGATCGCTTCATACAGTCTGTCTCGCTGGTCTGTAAGAACAAAATAGTGCGAATCATATGCTGGCTTTTTTTCCCGCTCCGCCGCATTATGCTCAGAAATTTTTCTGCCTGTCTGACGATAAAACTCTATGGCACGAATCACGCGTTTGATGTTCTTTTCATGAATTTCCTGTGCCGCCGTGGGATCACATTCTTTTAATATACTATGTAAAAACACTGCGCCTTTCTCTCGCGCAAGCTGTTCTAACTCTGCTCGAAGCGCTGTGTCTCTTGTGCTCTCCTGAAAATCAATATCATAGAGCACTGACTGAATGTAAAATCCTGTGCCGCCGACAAGGATTGGAATCTTTCCTTTCGCGTAGATTTCCGTGATTGCCTGTTTTGCAAGTTTTTGAAAAAGAAAAATATTAAAATCCTGCGTTGGTTCCAGAAGATCGACAAGATAATGCTTCACGCCCTGCATTTCCTTTGGCTGGATTTTGGCAGAGCCGATATTCATATGTTTATATACCTGCATGGAATCGGCAGATATAATCTCACCGTTGACGGCTTTTGCAAGCGCTATGGAGAGCTTTGTTTTTCCAGCCGCAGTTGGACCAGTCAATATGATCAATGAATTTGTCGATTGTATCATATTCTAGCGATATCCTTTCTTTGAAACAGTTTCTTTAAACATAGTTTTTTCTATTATAATTTCTTCTATTATAATTTCTTCTATAATTAATTATATTACAAATATGCTACAATTTTAAGAGCAGATAACGCTTGCGGTATTTTAACTGCACATAAGTCATAATACGGTGATAATACACAGGATTACTGATGCCGCCCAAGATTCCGGCAACAGGAAGTCCCTGTATAAACTTTGCAAGCAGCATATCCACTGCAAAGGCATCCGCCGTATTTTTGATCTGCTCAGACAGTGTTGTCTCGTGGACGGGCTGAATGACTTGGACGTTTTTTGCGGAAAAACAACTGTCCACTGCTGTGTTACATTCGATCCATTGCGCACCCTTTGACATCGCTGTCTCCAAAAGCTTCAGGATATACCACCGTTCCTCTGGTGTGTCATAAGCAAATCCATATTGGAGTGCGGTCTCATATGTCCCCTTTAGAATCACGGACAGAAATAACACAATATCTGGCAGACCGATGCCCAGCGCCCCCAGACCAACTCCTTCAACGGCGCTGACTGCCATATTAAACATTGTCCCGCGGTTGACCTCTGATTTTAGATGGCGAAGCTCTTTCTTGCCGCCTTTTAGATTCATCGCAAAATCATGAACCTGAAAATCTTTCTCAATAGTCTCCCGGACGTATGTTTTTTCGATCAAAGCCGTTCCTTTTTCGAAGATCACTTCAAATGCCATATAGAATGCTTTTTGCAAGTTCGCATATACCTTAGGCGGAATCTTCTGCTCCAACGCTTCTTTCCATTTGGCAGCACGGTATTCCACAGCCTGTTTTTTTAGCGACTGCTCCTCACGCGCAAGGCGATCTAATTCTTTTTCTACAGGCGTTTTCTGTCTGTTCTTTTTTAATTCCTCAAAAATATTTTTATTATAATTCATGATACCCTTCCCTATTGTCAGTCAGACGATCCGTTTAAATTTTTTCTCAATCTCATACCTGGACATGGAAATGATGGTTGGTCTGCCATGCGGACAGTTATAAGGATTGTCAAGTTCCAACAACTGTTCGATCAGCTTGTCAGCCTCCTCATAAGTCAATGAATGATTTCCTTTTACAGCCGCCTTACATGCCATAGAAGCAATCTTTTCTCGTATAATCTGTGGCACACCGCGCACCGGACTCTCGGACATTTGGGTCAATACTTCCTCAAACAGTTCCTTTATATCATGACCAAATAAGTCAATAGGCACACCTCTCACTGCATATGCGTTCATGCCGAAATCTTCAATTTCAAAGCCAAGATCCTTAAAATATTGTTCATAACTGTGAATTAAAGCAGCTTCCTTGGGTGTGACGCTAATCACAACCGGAGGAGTCAATATTTGTGTGTAGATCTCATTATTTTCCACTTTGGTCAATATCTGTTCATACTTTACTTTCTCATGTGCAGCATGTTGGTCAATCATCAACATTTTATCACGGTATTCGATAATCCAATATGTATCAAACACTTGTCCTATAATTCGATATTCCTGCCTTGCCTCTTTCGTGAGTATCTTCTCATCAAAAAAGTTTAGCTGCTCTGGCTTCTCGACAATAATATGATCTTTATTCTTAATCACGCCAAGATTCTTTGTCTCCGGTTCCCTGGCGGATGCACCCAATATTTTTCCAATCATAGAATTATGTTTTGTCTGTCCAATGTTGGTCTCCTTTTTCATTTGGGCTTCTCTATTGGCCAAGAAAAAGGAATCCTGTTCGGCAGCGGCATGCGCTTCTGCTGTCTCCCCTCGGTTATAGGATAGCTTGTTATTTAATAAAAATTCACCTGTTTTTTCTCTTTTATTTATAGCATCTTTATTTATAGCATCTTTATGATCATAGCTGCTTTCATAGGGTTTGTTGTAACCGTTCTCTTCTTTTAAGATATTGGACAGATGTTTTGAGTCAAAACTTTCTGCGCCTGCTGTCTGCTCTGCAAATCGGCGTTCCTTCTCAAAAGGCTCAGGCGCTTCTATTTTAGGTTTAGGGATACTCTTGTCTTTTTTTGATGCCTTTATGTTCGGTCCAAGTGTCGCTTCCGGTATCATTTCCTGCTGTGCTAAAAAATCAGCAATATTTTCAGCAATCAACTTATAAAGACTATTTTGATTTGAGAAGCGCACTTCCATCTTTGTCGGGTGGACATTGACATCCACACTTTCTGGCGGGACTGTGATATGTACGACACAAAACGGATATCTGTGCTGCATCATATAGGACTGGTAGCCCTCCTCAATTGCTTTGGAAATCACTTTACTTTTGATGTATCGTTGATTGACAAAATAATTTTCAAAATTTCTGTTGGCGCGGTTGAGCGTCGGTCTGCCGAGAAAGCCTTTTAACACAATATCCTCATCGACAGCCTGAAATTCTATCAGTTCATTGGCGATATCCCTGCCGAAAATGCGGTAAATAATCGCTTTCAGATCTCCGTCTCCGTTTGTGTAAAACTTTGTCTGTCCATTCAGGACATACTTAAACGAGATCTCGGGTCTTGACAGCGCCATATGCTCTAGCAAATCCGTGATATAGCTGCCCTCCGTCATCGCTGTTTTCAGAAATTTTCGCCGCACAGGCGTATTGAAAAACAGATTGCGCACAATGAACGTAGTTCCGTCAGGCGCCCCGACTTCCTCAAAGGAGGTCTCTTTCGCGCCTTCGAGACAGAGACGTGTTCCCGTCATATCGTCCTTTGTCTTGGTGACGATCTCAACCTTTGCCACAGCAGCAATGCTTGAGAGTGCCTCTCCGCGAAATCCCATACTGCGCAGACTCATCAAGTCAACAGCAGAGTTAATCTTGCTTGTGGCATGTCGCATAAAGGCATTTCGCAATTGATTCTGTTCAATGCCTGAGCCATCATCCGTGACACGGATAAATTCAATTCCACCCTCTTTGATTTCTACTGTGACAGCATGTGCGCCTGCATCCATGGCATTCTCCACCAGCTCTTTGACCACACTGGCAGGTCGCTCTACCACTTCACCGGCAGCGATCTTGTCGATCGTCACATCATCCAACACATGAATTTCTGCCATCTTTGTTCGTCCTTTCATCATTATTTACCATCGGTTTTTCAGTTTATTCTGTAACCGATACAGTGTATTCAGCGCGTCCAGTGGTGTCAAATTCGGGATGTCAATCTCTTTTAGTTCATTCAATATATCTTCGTCTTTGACAGTATCAAACAGAGACATCTGTCCTAAATCCACATCATCATAGTGCTTGGGTTTTTTCTTTTCACTCTTTGTGTCAACCACAATGCACTGTACTTTTTCGGTAATATCGTTGTCGCATAACTGCTCTGCAATTTCCTTGGCACGGTCAATCACGAGATCTGGTACACCTGCAAGTTTTGCGACCTGTATTCCGTAACTTCTGTCGGCGCCGCCCTTGATGATCTTGCGCAAAAAGATGATATCATCACCTTTTTCCTTGACTGCAATGCAGTAATTGTTGACATTGTTCATCTTTCCTTCCAGCTCCGTCAGCTCGTGATAATGTGTCGCAAACAATGTCTTGGCGCCGAGTATCTTTTTATTACTGATATGTTCAATCACCGCCCACGCGATGCTCAGTCCATCAAAGGTGGAGGTTCCACGCCCAATCTCGTCGAGCACCAGCAGGCTTTTGGGTGTCGCGTTGCGCAGAATATTTGCAACCTCGTTCATTTCTACCATAAAAGTACTCTGACCGCTTGCAAGATCGTCAGACGCACCTACCCTTGTAAAAATCCTGTCAACAATGCCGATATTTGCGCTCTTGGCAGGCACAAAACTCCCAAGCTGCGCCATCAGGACGATCAGCGCAGACTGGCGCATATAAGTCGATTTTCCCGCCATATTCGGACCTGTAATCACTGCAATACAGTGGTTATTGTTGTCCAGAAAAGTATCATTGGAAACGAACATATCATGGTCAATCATCTTTTCCACGACAGGATGCCGCCCCTCCTTGATGTCAATGATTCCCTTGTCATTCAGAGTTGGTCTGACATAATGGTTCTGTTCTGCAACCACAGACAGTGCTGTATACACATCAAGCCTTGCCACTGCTTTTGCCGTTTTCTGTATGCGCTCAAGCTGCGCTGCGATATCGTCACGAATTTTGCAGAACATATCATATTCCAGCACATTGAGCTTGTCCTCTGCATTTAAAATTGTGTCCTCAAGTTCCTTTAACTTTGCTGTCGTATACCGCTCTGCGTTAACCAATGTCTGCTTTCGCACATAATCGTCAGGCACTTGATTTTTATAAGAATTGCTGACTTCAAAATAGTAGCCAAATACCTTGTTATATTTTATCCTGAGATTTTTGATTCCTGTTCGCTCTCTGTCCTGCTCCTCGAGTTGAGCAAGCCAATTCTTACCGTCTGTTTTTGCCTTCCGCAGATGATCAATATCTTTATCAAAGCCTTCTTTGATAATACCGCCTTCCCGAATCAGGATTGGCGGCTCCTCACAGATTGCTTTTTTAATCAATCCATACAAATCCTCAAGTCCGTCTAGCTGCGCATCTATTTCCTGCAAAAGTTTCGCATTGAAATCCTTGAGTACCGTTTTAATATGCGGAAGCATCTCCATAGAATTCGCAAATGATATTAAATCCCTCGGATTTGCCGTTTTATAACTCACGCGTCCGAGCAGACGCTCCATATCATAGATGGGATTTAGATATTCCCTGATTTCATCCCTTGAAACAGTGTTGTGGCAGAGCTGCTCGATAGTATCTAAGCGATCGTTAATATCCTCCATCTTGATTAGCGGCTGCTCCAGATCAGTCCGTAACTGCCTTGCCCCCATCGCCGTCTTGGTTTTATCCAGCACCCACAGCAGGGAACCGCGCTTCTGCTTTTCCCGAAGTGTCGCTGTCAGCTCCAGATTGCGTCTCGTGGAACTGTCGAGAAGCATAAAACGACTAGCCAGATAGGGCGTGATATGTGTAATGTGTGAAAGCTGCGTCTTTTGTGTCTCCAATAAATACTGCATCAGTACACCAGACGCAATCAGCCCTGACGGAAAATCTTCCAAGCCCAGCCCATTCAGCGTATTGACTTTAAAGTGTTCCATCAGACATTTCCGGCAGCCATCCTCATCAAAATACCATGGCTCGATCGGGTAAATCACCATCTTAAGACGATTTTTGAGGTCATTCACATCCATTCCGCTCATCAGGAGTGCATCATTACAAATGATTTCTATCGGCATATATTTATACAGTTCATCTGTAAGCTTTGCAAGTCCCTCGACCTCTGTCATATAGAAGTCCCCCGTTGTCACATCTGCCACAGATATCCCTATTTTATTCGGAAAGTGTGCAATACACATGATATAGTTGTTTTTTGATTCTTCAAGCTCCTGAACATTGAGATTCGTGCCGGGTGTGACAATGCGAATCACCTCCCGTTTCACCAGTCCCTTCGAAAGTTTAGGATCCTCGACCTGCTCACAGATCGCAACCTTGTAGCCCTTGGAGACAAGCTTGTTCAAGTATCCGTCTACAGCGTGATATGGCACACCGCACATAGGTGCACGCTCTTCCATTCCACAGTCTTTTCCAGTTAATGTCAGCTCCAGCTCTTTTGAGACCAGTTTGGCGTCCTCAAAAAACATCTCATAAAAATCACCGAGTCTGTAGAAGAGAATGCAGTCGCTATACTGCTTCTTCGTCTCTACGTACTGCTGCATCATCGGCGTCATTCCAGCCATATATTAACCTCATCTTTCTGTATATTTCTTTACAGTTCTCTATCAACACTAAGGAACTGTTAAAGAATAAATCTTTACATCGGACTTGTCTAAATCTTCCTCTGCTGCGTTGTCACCACTCGGCGTACCCCAGTACACCTCATTCTTCCGCCTTGCATAGAAAGCTTTATC
>CAMWJQ010000170.1 GCA_947174615.1 uncultured Lachnospiraceae bacterium | reverse complement strand
TAAGCCCTTAATAACCGGGATTTGTGAACAAATACATTGATTTATTGGGCATTTTTTAGTACAATTTGTTAGTCAAATTCCTTAAGTTAACGACATTGGGTGTGAATTGCAACACGTAATATACTGCTGCCCTCTGTGGCTCTACAGGCTTGAAATACTCGTCTGGGTTTTCCTTGGCTTCTATCAATTCCTGTCTGCATTGCTCTATTCTCTGTAAAAGTTCATCCCGGCTCTCCCCGGTTATCGCCATCATATGGCTTGCAGAATCCATTTGATACGAAGGCTGCGAAGATGACCTTTGACGATGTATATAATGCAATGACTCTAACCGAAAAAGTATATACCCACTTTGATGTTAAGGAGCTTGTAAATGCAATTGACAAAATCTAAAGGAGCGTTTGTATGACAAATCCTGATGTATTAAAACAACTAGATGCCTTATGCGCCTTATACAAGCAACGATGGGGAAAAGATGTTGATTACACAACTCTCCCTAAAGGTATCACGCAAGAAAAGTTCGTTTATGTATTAGAAAGAATTGTAGATACCGGCGAAAGTATTTTAGTCGGCTATAATAAACTTTTTATAACAACTAATAAAATGGACACTTTCCAGTAATTCCTTACTGAAAAATGTCCTATACATATCATTGATATTCGTGTTGCATACTTGTTGCAAATGTGTTGCATACCATTTGAAATCCAGCACATTTGACAACTTCCCACAATCTCTGTATCCCTCGTAAAATCGGGCTTTTCTCGAATCTTGCGTTGACCGCAGATTATCTCTTGGAGAACTGTGGTGCACGGCGGGCTGCCTTCAGACCGTACTTCTTTCTCTCCTTCATACGAGGATCACGTGTCAGGAATCCTTCTTTTTTCAGCACTGGTCTGTAATCTGCATCTGCCTGCAACAATGCTCTTGAGATTCCATGTCTGATGGCGCCTGCCTGTCCTGTATAGCCGCCGCCCTTTACGTTTACAAGCACATCAAACTTGTCAACTGTATCGGTTGCTGCCAGAGGCTGACGAACGATAACCTTTAACGTCTCCAGCCCAAAATACTCATCAATCCCTCTCTTGTTGACTGTAATATTGCCTGTGCCCGGTGTCAGATATACTCTGGCGATTGATTTCTTTCTTCTACCTGTTCCATAATATCTTGAAGCATTTGCTGCTTTTGCCATTTTCATTTCCTCCTTTATTCATCACACCGATTAAAATGTCAATGTCTCAGGCTTCTGAGCTGCATGCTTGTGCTCAGGTCCTGCATACACGAAGAGTTTCTTATACATTTCACGTCCCAGAGGTCCCTTTGGAAGCATGCCCTTCACTGCGTGCTCAATCACCTCTTCAGGTCTCTTGTTCATCTTTTCTCTCAATGTCGCAGACTTCATACCGCCAACGTAATCTGAATGATGATAATATATTTTCTGGTCAAGCTTTTTGCCTGTCACTGCAACTTTCTCTGCATTAATGATGATCACATAATCACCTGTATCCATATGAGGAGTGAAAATAGGCTTTTTCTTTCCTCTCAATACGCTTGCAACCTCTGATGCCAAACGTCCTAATGTCATGTCCGTAGCGTCTACTACATACCACTTTCTATCAATTGTAGCTGGGCTAGCCATAAATGTTTTCATTATGTTACCTCCATATACTTAGCCTGTCGGCTCTCCTTTGATGGATATTCCTGTCCGAATCCCTTGATACGGAATGTCCGACCGTATCATACCGATCCACAAGTCACCTAGATACCCGGGCTGACATCATCGTAGCTATCGGGGCTTTGATAAGATACAATCGCATGTCGCCACATTGAATTATTATATTATACGGTTCCTAGCGTGTCAAGTCCTTATTTGCCAATTTTTAGCCGTTTATATCACAAAACATGTACTTGACCAAAGTCAGTCCGCAGGCAGGCGCCGTCGGTCCAGCCTGCGCACGGTCACAGGCACTTAATATATCCGACATGGACTCTGGAGCCAGCCTGCCTTTTCCCGCTTCAATTAATGTGCCTGCTATAATGCGGACCATATTGTACAAAAATCCGGAACCTGTCACTCGTATAGTAATGATGTCCTCTGACTTTTCCACCGTGATCTCGTAGATCGTCCTTACAGTCGTCTCCACGGTCGTATGCTCACTGCAAAAGCTTTTAAAATCATGCTCTCCTGTCAAGCGCGCAGCCGCCTTCTGCATCTGTGACACATCCAGCGGAACATATGTAAAATGCGTGTATAATCTGTATATCGGCATCGGAAATGCCTTGTTTAAAATTTTGTATTCGTACACTTTCCTGCTGGCTTGATGTCTGGGATGAAACGTTATCGGAACCTCTTTTGACTCCTGTATTCGTATATCCGCTGGAAGCCTTTGATTCAGCGCATAAGAGATTTTATCCGCTGGTATTCTCGCCGCAGTGTCAAACACTGCTATATTTCCCAGCGCATGTACGCCAGTGTCCGTCCGCGACGCGCCGATCACCCGGATCTCTTCATTTAAGAGTCCGCTCAGATTCTCGTTGAGCACAGATTCTATCGTCGGCACATTGGGCTGTAGCTGCCAGCCGTGATAGTTTGTGCCGTCATAGGCAACCGTAAGCATAACCCGCCTCATTTATCCTATCTCCTCTCACCTTTACTGAACATGCGCATTTCATATCTCTTTATACCGAAAAGCTCCTCAACGCAGATATACGCACTATGCCAATACAGTTCCTAAGAGCACCGGCAGAAGTTTTCCCAGAATCACACCTGCTACAAGATAGCACAAAACAATCAGATAAGCAATATAATCTCTTTTCTCATATTGCAGCGGCTTCATCTTTGTGCGATGTTCTCCTCCTCTGTAGCAGCGCGCCTCCATTGCCATTGCAAGGTCGTTCGCACGCCGAAATGCCGATATAAAGAGCGGCACCAGCAGCGGCACCAGGCTTTTTGCCTTTTTGATCAGATTTCCGCTCTCAAAATCCGCACATCTTGCAAGCTGCGCTTTCATGATTTTGTCAGTCTCCTCCATCAAGATTGGTATAAATCGGAGCGCGATCGACATCATCATCGCAATCTCATGCACTGGCACCTTTAATTTATTGAGCGGTTTGAGCATCTTTTCCAGTCCATCTGTCAATTGGTTGGGTGTTGTCGTGAGCGTCATCACAGATGAACCAATAATGAGGAATCCCAGCCGTATTGACAACAATACCGCAAGCCTTACCCCCTCCTGTGTGACTGTGAGTTTCCACAGCCGGAACATTGGTTCACCGGGCGTCAGAAACAAATTGAAAACCACTGTGATCGACAACAGAAAAACAATTGATTTCATTCCCTTGATCATGAATCGAAACGGCACGTTGGACAATCTGATCACCAATGCCAAAAAAAGCGCTGCTGCCGCATATCCGCCAACCCCGTCAAAGACGAACAGCGATATGATAAAAAGAATGGTTGTCCCCAGCTTCACCCGTGGATCCAGCCTGTGAATGACAGAATCCACCTGATAATATTGTCCTAATGTGATATCCCTGAGCATAATCCGACACCTATCTTTCTCTAAAATACGCTAGAATTTCCCGCTTGGCTTCCTCGATCGTTGTCACCTCATCGCTGACATCATATCCGTGATCCCGCAGCTCCTTCATAATATAAGTCACCTGAGGCGCCGCAAGTCCCACAGCTTCAAGTGCCTGATACTGTCTAAACACTTCTCTAGGCTCCTCATCATACATCACACGCCCCTTGTTCATCACAATGATCCTGTCAACGTATTTCGCTACATCGTCCATGCTGTGAGATACCAAAAGAACCGTGATGCCTGTCTCTCTTTTGAGCTTTGCGATCTGGTCCAGAATCTCATCCCGTCCCTTTGGGTCCAGTCCTGCCGTCGGCTCGTCCAAAATCAGCACCTCTGGTTTCATCGCCAAGACCCCTGCGATCGCAACGCGCCTTTTCTGCCCGCCAGATAGATCAAATGGTGACTGATAAAAATAATCATCTTCTAATCCCACAAGTTTCAATGCCGCATATGCTCTCAGCTCGGCTTCCTTTTTGGTTAATCCTAGGTTTTTGGGTCCAAAGCACACATCGGAAAACACATCTGTCTCAAACAGCTGATGCTCTGGATACTGAAAGACAAGCCCAACCTTGCTGCGCAGCTCCTTTTTGTCAAACCCCTCAGAATCAATATCTTCCCCGTTAAAATAGATTGATCCTGACGTCGATTTCATCAGTCCGTTCAGATGCTGCACCAGGGTTGATTTGCCAGAGCCAGTATGACCAATCAAACCAATAAACTGTCCATCCGGTATCACCAGACTGATATTGTCCAAAGCCCTGACTGCCATCGCAGTATCTTCTCCATATATATGACTTACTTTATCCAATATAATAGGCATGTAAACCGCCCTTTCTCTTTCTAATTTTAAGCCACTATCGCATACATTGGTCCAAAGCTTCCCGAAATTCCTGGTTTGTGAGTACTCCTTTGGGCATGTGGAACCCTTCCTTTGCCAGTTCATACGCCAGCAATGTCACCTGCGGCACATCAAGCCGCAGCTCCTTTAACTTCTCCACCTCGGAAAATACCTCTCTCGGCGTGCCCTGTATAGCAACTTTTCCCTGATCCATCACATAGACCTTGTCGGCATGAATGACCTCTTCCATATAATGCGTGATGAGTATGACCGTAATATGCTCCACGTCGTTCAATGCCCTCACTGCACGAATCACTTCTTTGCGCCCTTTGGGATCTAGCATAGCAGTCGGCTCGTCCAAAACAATACATTTAGGATGCATGGCAATCACGCCTGCAATAGATACTCTCTGCTTCTGCCCCCCAGAGAGCTTGTTTGGAGAAAACTTGCGAAACTGATACATGCCGACCGCCTTGAGGCTTTCTTCCACACGCTCCCAGATTTCCTTTGTCGGCACCCCCATATTTTCAGGTCCAAACCCCACATCCTCCTCGACAATCTGTCCAATAATCTGATTATCTGGATTTTGAAATACCATGCCTGCTGTCTGGCGAATGTCCCACACATATTTTTCCTCTTTCGTGTCCTTCCCGTCAACCCATACAGTTCCCTCCACGGGATACAGGATTGCATTCAGATGCTTTGCCAGCGTCGATTTGCCAGAACCATTGTGACCTAAAATTGCCACGAAATCGCCTTGTTCAATATCAAGATCCACATCATCCACAGCGGTTGTTATACCTTCTACATTTCCTTCTTCATCCCGCCTGATATACTCATACACCAGATCTCTGACTTTAATGATTCCCATGTTCATCCCCCATGCCATCACAGCACTGTTTACTTTTTGTGCACATCATCTTCCTGTAGTTTCTGCTGCATAAATGCCTGATACAGCTTTCTGCGCTGCAACACTTCTTTATGCTCCTGATCCAATTGAATCTGTCTCTTGATCGTCTCAGCAAGCCAGATTGCCCGAATCTTTTCAAGCACTTCCTCCTCCTTGCTCTTGGAGGTTCCTGTCATCTTGTCCGTATATTCTTTCCCATAAAGCTGTGCCTGCTGCTGCCGCTTCTTATTCGTCTTGTATTCCTCATCCCACTTCTGGAGTTTTTCCCGTTCTTTTTCCTTGTCCTTCTGTTTTTTATAACTGGCTTTTGCCGTAGCAGTACTTGCATAAACCTTTGCAGGTCTCACGCCGGCAGGATTTGCTGTATAGGCGGCAGCCCCCATCGGATTTGCCGCAAACGGCGTATCGTACTGCCTGCCTCCTGTATTGTATCTGGCTGCCTGCACATTGGCGGCAGATGGTTGATGAGACGGCTGGATTGTGCTTGGATTGTTCATCAAACACTCATATGCATTTTGCACTTTGATGTAATATTCTTTCGTATCTGCATCTGGATTTGCATCCGGATGATACAGTTTTGCCTTATATCGATATGCTCTCTTAATCTGTTCCTCCGAGGCATTCTCCCCAACGCCCAGAAAATAACATGCTTCTCTCCTTGTCATCTTGCTATTTTGATTCATCATATACACATCCCTCTCAATAATCCCACTACACTTCCTGTGAACAGACTATTAAAAATCAGCCGCACTGGTCGTCATTCAGAAATATAGGAACACAGCTCCTATATTTCTGAATGATTACCAATTTCATGATAAATTATGCCAAAAACGCTCCCAAAGGCTGGGAGCGCATCTGAATACAAAATACGGTTTTCTATTATACAAACTCAAGCACTACCTGCATAGCACCGTCGCCCTTACGCTGACCAATTTTGATAATTCTGGTATATCCGCCGTTACGTCCAGTATACTTGGGTGCAATTTCATCAAATAACTTTGCTACAAGGTCAATTTCCTTCGTATTCTTCTTTTTGCCGGCATTCTTTGTTGGTACTTCCTTTACACTATACAGTACTTTGAGCATCTGTCTTCTCGCATGAAGTCTTGAGGGCTGATCTTTCTTAATCTCCTTCTCCACCTCATCATAGACTGTCACTCTCTTACCATTCTTTTCCTCTTTGACCCTCTTGCCATTCGCATCTTTTCTGGGAACTTTTGCTGTTACCTTAACCATGTCAAAATTATCTTTTTCCTTGACCGCCAATGCGATCAGTCCTTCTACGATTTTTTGGACTTCCTTCGCTCTTGCCTCTGTCGTGATAATCCTGCCATTCTTGCTGGCAACTAATGCTGTCACCTGACCTCTCAGCAATGCTTTTCTCTGATCTGATGTTCTTCCGAGTTTTCTATAACCTGCCATATTTGGCTCCTTTCGTTGTGAGGACGCATCACCTACAACCCTATGTAGGCTACCCTCATTGGTGGAACAAATGACAACGCGCTTTGGACTTACTTATCAAATGTTGATTTACAATTTCCATCTTTGAGCACAGGCGCGAACCCTTTGGCATTACCGCTCCTGCATTTTAATAAAACTTACTGCTCACTCATCAATCGGACTAAGCTGCAAGCCTAACTCCTTTAACTTCGCCAATACTTCATCCAGTGACTTCCGTCCCAGATTGCGGACTTTCATCATATCCTCCGGTGTGCGGTTTGTCAACTCCTCGACAGTATTAATTCCCGCTCTCTTTAGGCAGTTAAAGGATCGAACAGACAACTCCAGTTCGTCAATGTTCATCTCAAGAACTTTCTCTTTCTCGTCATCCTCTTTCTCGATCATGACCTCTGCATTCTTTGCATTTTCAGAGAGATTAATGAACAGTTTCAAGTGCTCACTCAGCACCTTCGCCGCCAGACTGACCGCCTCATCGGGAGCCAGTGTAGCATCTGTGTAAACATCTAAGGTCAGTTTATCATAATCTGTAATCTGACCTACTCGGGTATTTTCTACGGTAACATTTACTCTTTCTACAGGAGTGTATATGGAATCCACTGCTATGACACCGATTGGCAAATCCTCGCTCTTATTTTTATCCGCGCTGATATAGCCCCTACCCTTCGTAATGATTATTTCCATGTAAAGTTTACTGTCTTTGCTGCCGTTTAATGTAGCGATCACCTGATCTGGATTCATGATCTCTATGTCCTGATCGACCTGAATATCCGACGCCCTGACAACACCTTCACCTTCGAAATCGATAATTGCCTTTTTTACTTCATCAGTTTCGCAGCTGTTCTTGATCGCCAGGCTTTTAAGGTTCATGATAATTTCTGTCACATCTTCCTTCACGCCTGGAATCGAACTGAACTCGTGTAACACACCATCAATTTTCACCTGACTTACAGCTGCACCGGGTAAAGAAGCAAGCATAATTCTTCTAAGAGAATTACCCAGTGTAATCCCGTATCCTCTCTCCAAAGGCTCTACTATAAACTTACCATACCTTTTGTCTTCAGAGATTTCTGCCACTTCAATATTTGGACTGTCAAAATCAAATGCCAACACTGTAAATACCCTCCTTTTATGAATGTGATGATAAAGTGCAACAATAGAAAGCACACAAACGCGCACTTCCTACTGTCAAATTCTTCTTTTCTGCCTATATGCACTTCATGACATACCCGGACACATTCCTGTCATGCCCTAAAGCACAGCGCCGTCAAATTACTTAGAATACAACTCGACGATAAGCATCTCATCTACAGGAACATCAATGACTTCTCTTGAAGGAAGCTCTTTAACCGTGCCCTTGAAATTCTCCTGATCAACATCCATCCATTCAGGAACTAATCTGCCATTTGTTGCCTCAGCAA
>CAMWJQ010000169.1 GCA_947174615.1 uncultured Lachnospiraceae bacterium | reverse complement strand
GTTTTTTCAGCCTGCGAAGTCCGGGCATAGTGGCAGACAGCAGCTCCTTGAGCGGTTTCGCAAGCCAATTGAGCTGTTTTCGGGGGCAGCGTTTGGCGTCTATCTGATTCATGAACATCTGAATCTGCGCGTGATCTGGCAGCAATGGTTTCACTGTGGAGTGCAGGCAGAGAACTCGGTCGCAGGATTTCTGATGCATATGTTTGTGACAGTGGCGGGGGTGTATCTGGTCTGTACGGCATTAGAGTTGATTCGGCAAAATGGAATGATGACAGTGGTTCCGATGACGATTTTGCTGCTGTATCCGCTGCGTCATGCAGCAGTTGGCGTGGATTTGATGGATGCGGGGTATGCGCTGGGAAATTATCACTTCCTAGATACCGTAAATGAGATGTGGACGCTTGCGACCTATCTGGCAAATATGACAGGCGTATGGCTCTCAAAACTTCCGTTTGGCGGCTGCTGGATTGGCATGAATGTCTACTGCGGTCTGTTGATTGGCGCGGTGGCTGCAGGGGTCTATTATGCCCTGTGGAGGCGCTATGGGCAGCGGCGCAGAAAGTATGCAGCGCTGCTGTTTGGCGCAGAGTTTACAGCGCTTTCGCTGTGCTGGGCGCCGCCTGTTATTTTATATCATTATCTGGGATATCTGTTGATGACAGCTGCGGCGATCGTGTTATATGCGGCAATCATACGAAATAAGAGGTCCTATTTTATCATAGCGGGTGTAATTCTGGGATGCTGTGTCGCAGTGAGAATGCCTAATATCACTTATATGGCATTGATACTGCCTGTGTGGTGTGACTGCTTCTGGAGCCGCAAAAGGACAGAAGCGCTGGATCAATACACGTGGTTTGAACGTCTGGTCAGACGCACGATGTATTGTATCAGTGGTTATTTGATCGGATTGATGGTGCCGCTGGGGGTAATCTGTGCGCGCTATGGACTGGCAGCATATCCGCGCATGGTCTCATCGCTGTTTGGCATGACAGACCATGCAGCTGATTACAAGCCCATGTCTATGATCACAGCAATGTTTAGGGATTACATGCAGTATAGTGTATGGCTGTTATTGTTTGTGTTTTATATGGTTTGCGGGCTTATCGCGAAAAAACTTGAAAGAAATCATACATTGTCGAAAAAAATAGCGTTTGTACTTGAAATATTTTATTCATTTGGTTTTCTGGTGGTGCTGCGCTTCTGTTATGGCAGGGGGATGTTTGATTTTAATTACACAGATAATTTTAGTATGTACAAGTGGGTGACGGTCTATCTGCTCATAGCGGTCGGACTGTGTGCGTGGTGTCTCACAGACAAAAAGAGCAGCAGAGAATACCGGCTCTGGGCAGTGTTTCTGCTCGTTATTATCCTGATTACGCCGCTCGGGAGCAATAACGGGCTTTATCCTATTATCAACAACCTGTTTCTGGTGTTTCCGGTCTCCATGCTGATGACAGCGGAGGCATTCAAAAAAAGCAGCCCTAATGCGTCTGCGTTTCGTCTGGTGCTGGGCATGGTGCTTGCCTGCGTGATGATACAGAGTGTATTGTTTGGCGTCAATTTTGTGTTCCACGACGCGGGAGCACAGCAGGCAGCAAATCAAGACGGCACACGCCTTGATCTGCAGTGCAGCAGTGTGGGCAGGGGACTTGCGACGACGCTTGATAAAAAAACGGCGCTTGAGGAGCTTGACGCGTATCTGTATCAGAGCGGTCTATATAAAAAACAAGTGATATTATATGGAGATATTCCTGCGGTTTCCTATTTGTTTGAAATGGAGCCGGCGATCTCGACGACGTGGGCGGATCTCGATTCCTATGGCGTTGATGTATTAGAGGAGGAGCTTGCGCGCCTTGCCAATGAAAATATGTTGGAGGAAGCACCTGTTATTATACTTGGAAGCGCCGCTGTTGAGCGTCTGATGGACAAGGCAGAAGGGGCAAAGTATGAGAAATTGAGCAGGATCCTGTCGTTTGCGCAGGAGTATGGATATCAGCAGTGTTTTGGCAGCGAACAATATCGTATCTTATGTTACTTTTCACACCCACGCCAAAGTAGTGGAAATCATGCGCCAAATTGATGCACTTTATCAATTTGTGTGCAAAATCTGTTATAATTCACACCTCAATAACTAATACGCTGATAAAAACTGGCGTTGGTGTGAATTGTAACTATCTTATCAAAACCTCATGTATATTAATCGCAAAACCTTGCCAAAATCATATTAAAAGAGTACAATAAAGCGAGAAATAATGGAAAAAGCGGAAAGGTTTGGTAATTTCGATGATCAATTTTAACGTACCGCCGTTTACGGGGCGCGAGATGGAATATATAAAGCAGGCAGTCGAGAACCAGAAGATCTGCGGTGACGGACCCTTCACACAGAAGTGCAGCGCGTGGATTGAGGAGCATACGGGAACGGCAAAGTGTCTGCTGACGCCCTCCTGTACGCAGGCGACGGAGCTTGCGGCGCTGCTCGTTGATATCAGTGAGGGAGACGAGGTAATCATGCCCTCCTACACCTTTGTGTCAACGGCGGATGCTTTTGTGCTGCGCGGTGCCAAAGCAGTGTTTGTCGATATCAGACCAGACACGATGAACATAGATGAGACGCTGATCGAGCAGGCGGTGACAGACCGGACGAGGGCGATCGTCCCGGTACACTATGCGGGGGTTGCGTGCGAGATGGACACGATTATGGGCATTGCAAAGCGGCATGACCTCTTTGTGGTGGAGGATGCGGCGCAGGGTATCGCGGCGACCTATAAGGGCAGACCGCTTGGAGCCATTGGAGATTTCGGGTGTTATTCTTTTCATGAGACCAAAAACCTCAGCATGGGCGAGGGCGGTGCGCTGCTGATTCAGGATGAGAAATATATTGAGGATGCCGAGATTATTCGCGAGAAGGGAACGAACCGCTCCCAGTTTTTCCGCGGGCAGATTGACAAGTACCGCTGGGTGAACTATGGTTCTTCGTATCTGCCAAGTGATATGAATGCGGCTTATCTGTGGGCTCAGATCGAGTGCATTGATCAGATCACGGCAAAGCGTCTGGCGCTGTGGAGGCAGTATGATGAGTTGTTACAGCCGCTGCGGGAGAGGGGGCTTCTGGATCTACCGCATGTCCCGGAGGGCTGCGTGCACAATGGGCATATGTACTATATTAAGGCAAAGGATTTGGAGGAGCGCACGCGTCTGATTGATTTTCTGCGGGAAAATGGGATCTGGTCTGTATTCCACTATGTACCGCTGCATTCAGCGCCTGCCGGGCTTAAATTTGGCAGATTTTTTGGCGAGGACGTATATACGACCAGAGAGAGCGAACGGCTGCTGCGCCTGCCGATGTTTTATTCGCTCACGTCGGCAGAGGTGGATTATATTGTAGGAAAAGTGAAGGAGTTCTATCACGTATGACAGATAACCGCACAGGGAGCAAGGCAGCAAAAGTGTGTGGTGCGTTTATTTTCACGGTTCTGCTTGCGCTGCTTTTAACGATTCAGTTTGATTTTTATTATGATCTGAATGATGATACCATGATAAAGGATATTCTGTCAGGGGCTTACACGGGGAGACCCAGCGGCTTCTGCATTCAGATGCTATATCCTTTAGGGTGGTGTATTGCGCTTCTTTACAAGGCCATTCCAGCCGTTTCGTGGTATGGCTTGTTTTTGTGTCTATGCCAGTTTGGCGTATTCTTTTTGATCGCGGTGAGACTGCTGTCGCTTATGAGACGCGCATGGACGCAGCTTGCGGCGCTGATCGTCGAGACGGCACTGGCATTTGGATTGTTTCTGCGGCAGTTTGTGGTCATACAGTACAGCGTCACTGCCGGAATCTGCATGGCAGGCGCGGTCTTTTTGTTTTTGACGGCGCCCGGGACGGACAAGCCATCTGTTTTTTTCAGGAGAAATCTGCTGCCCCTGATGCTGGTGGTGCTTTCTTTTATGATACGGATAGAGGTCTGTTTCATGCTGATGCCCTTTCTGCTCCTTGCAGGGATGGCAAAGTGGTGCGGCGAGAGACGGTTTTTTACGCTGGTGAATTTTAGAAAGTATTTGATGCTGATTGTGGCGGCAGTCCTGTGCATGGCGGCGGCGTACTCGCTGGATCTGCTTGCGTACAGCGGCAGTGAGTGGAGCAGTTTTCGGAATTTTTTTGACGCGCGGACAAAATTATATGATTTTTACGGATTGCCAAAGTATGAGGAACACCGCAGTTTTTATGAGTCGATCGGGCTGTCGAAAGAGTCTTATGCATTGTTGGAAAACTATAATTTTGCGCTCGATGAATCGATTGATACATGGCGGCTCGAGGCGATCGTGGCATATCAGGAGCAGCTTGCGAAACAGGGCATTGGACTCAATAATACCTTTGGTTTTATCAGCAAAAAAAGTCTGAAGGAAGCCTTGTGGCAGTACAAGAACCAGCTGCAGAGCAATCACTCTCTGGTCAGTATGACGGTGATTGTACTGTATCTTTTGTATATTCTGATGCGTGTGGCGCCTGCGCGGGGAAAAGCGCGGGTGAATGCAGTCCTATGGCTTGTATTTCTGCTCATGGTGCGCAGCGTCCTTTGGCTGTATCTGTATATGGTGGACCGTCTGCCGGACAGAGTGACAGTTCCGCTGCTCATGATGGAGCTGGTGGCGCTTCTGGGTTTCTGGATCGGCGAGGGAAACACGATAATGAGCAGCACAATTAAAATACAGGCAAGCGCCTCAAAGGCGGCAAAAATCCTTGTCTCGCTGCTGTGCATAACTGGGGCTGCGGTTGTCCTGCTGGGCAGTCTGCGGGCTGTGCAGGCTGAGTACGAGCGCCGTGCAGCTGCGGATGCGCGCTGGAACGCAATGATGGATTATTGCCGGAAAAATGGAAATAATTATTATGTGATTGACGTATACTCCGCAACGTCTTATCAGAATGCATCATATTCTGAAAAAATATTTACGGAAACGGATAATACTTATAAAAATTTTGACTACTGTGGGGGCTGGGCAGCAAAAAGTCCGCTGGCGCGGCAGAAGCTGGCGCGGCACCATTTCAGGGATGTTCAGAGTGCGCTTGGCAGTACTGCGTACTTTGTGACGGCGCCGGGCAAAGACCTTCACTGGCTAGTGCAGTACTATAAAAAACGAAATATTTCAGTCACGCCGATGTGCGTAGACCAGATACAGACAGCCTCCTCGGAGCCGGCATTTGACGTGTACCAGCTGATACGGGACTGACGGGAAATGAACAAGAACACAAAGTAAGGAGACAGATATGGAACCAGTGAAAAAGGACTTAATCCTGCGAGGACAGCAGATTTATTTGAGACCAATCACCGCGGAGGACACAGAGCTGGCAGTGCGGTGGCGCAATCAGCCAAGTGTGGTGGTGAACTTTTTATACCGAAAGCCGATCACCCGTGAGGACCATGAGAACTGGCTTGCCAACAAGGTGTTCAAAGGGCTGGTGCACCAGTTTATTGTGTGCAGGAATGAGGACGATCAGCCGCTTGGATCGGCGTACCTTCAGAATTTTGACGACGAGAGCAGACGGGCGGAATGGGGGATTTACTTAGGGGAGGAGCAGACGTATGGGAAAGGCGTCGGCACAGAGGCAGGGCATTTAATCTTAGACTATGCATTCAACACGCTCGGGCTGCACAAGGTTGTCTCGCGCGTGCTGGCGCGCAACACGGCGAGCGCCCGCATGAGTGAGAAGGTGGGAAGCATTCAGGAGGCGTATCTGAGGGATGAATATTTTCTGGATGGGCAGTATGAAGATTTAATTCTGTTTGGTATTTTTAATCCCAGGGAACAGATTGCTTCCGACAAAGAAGGGTAGGAGGACTATGAGTAAAATAAGTTTTGTCATTCCCTGCTATCGGAGTGCGCGGACCATCGAGAGCGTGGTGGCAGAAATACAGAGCACGATGGCTATGATGCCAGAGTACACCTACAATGTGATTTTGGTAAACGACTGTTCGCCAGATGATACCTATGAAGTGATCAAAAACTTGTGCGCACGGTACAGCAGCATCACCGGAATCAGTCTGGCAAAGAATTTTGGACAGCATGCAGCGCTGATGGCAGGACTTCGCCGATCGGATGGGGATATTGTGGTCTGTCTGGATGATGATGGACAGACGCCGGCTAATGAAGTCGGAAAGCTGCTTGACAGCATTGAACGCGGAAGTGATGTAGTCTATGCAAGCTACGGGGACAAGAAGCACAGCGCCTTTCGCAATTTTGGCACATGGATGAATGACATTATGACAAGGATTATGCTTGGCAAGCCAAGGGAGCTGCATTTGACCAGCTATTTTGCGGCGAGGCGTTTTGTGGTGGACAGTATGCTTCGTTATGAAAACAGTTATCCGTACATTATTGGTCTGGTGCTTCGAGCCACCAGAAATATCACCAACGTGCCAGTAAAACATAGAAGTCGTACAGTTGGGGCTTCCGGCTACACCATGAAGAAGCTGCTGGGATTGTGGTTTAACGGCTTTACGGCGTTTTCGATCCTGCCGCTTCGCATTGCCACCATGACGGGGGTTTTTTTCGCGGGAGCTGGCTTTCTCTATGGCATCTATACCGTTGTGAAGAAATTTGTCAATCCAGATGTGCCGCTGGGATTTAGTTCGCTGATGGCGGCAGTCGTTTTTATCGGCGGAATGCTGATGATTATGCTTGGGTTAATTGGGGAGTATATTGGGCGAATCTATATCAGCATCAACAATTCTCCGCAGTATGTGGTGCGCGAGGAGATACACAGCGGTGAATTAGATTGTGGGGAGTGACAGTTGTATAAAAAAACGGATTGTGCTATACTCTATACGCATAGGGAATATTTGGAATTTCAGCGTGCATAAAAGGGAAAATGGAGGGGAAAATGAAACAAAACAGGATAATTCTCTATATCAAAGATCTCATTGCCTGCACATTTTCCAACAGTGAACATGCAAGAACATATGCGAAGCGAAATGCGGTGATTCAGATCATTGTGGCGACAGCTGCTTTTATCCTGATGGTGCGCGTGTTCCCGATGGGACTGGTGCAAAATCATGTGGTGTCAAGACAGAAAGCGTATGACAGCCCGGCGAAGGCACATCTTGCGGGCGAGCCGTTTGGCGCTGCCGACAAAAAACTACAAATGGTAAGCTTTACGCAGGACCATCTGTATCAGGTCACACTGTATATGGGATGTACGTTAAATCAAGAGAGTACAGGCTATGAGAGCGTGCGCTTTCGTCTGTATGATGATGAATTTTCCTGTATCTATGAGGAGGATGTTGACAACAGGAAAATCGCAAGAAACGGATATCTGACGGCGATGCCTGATCTGGATGTCGTGAAGGGACAGGCATATTATTATGAAATCCTTATAAACGAGGAGAGCAGTGCCGCATACACGCTCCCTGTCGGGGACAGGTCGGCGCTTGCACAGGCGGAGAATGCTACATTATATATTGATGGCATTATCAATGAGGAAGTCAGTCTGGTCGCAGATTTTGATTATTCAAGCCCGTTGACAGTCGTTGGGATTCTTCTGTATGATTTGTTGATCGCTGCCGTGGCGTCGGTGATCTATCTGCTGCTCATGATGCTTATACAGCAGTATGATGAACGGTTTTCGCAGGAATCCTATCGGATTGGCAGGATAGTCAGAATCAGTGCGGCAGCGCTTGGCATGCTTGCGTCGGCGGCGCTGTTTGTCTGTGCGGTTGTCTTAAACCGTTTTGGCGGCGAAGTGTGGGACCGGCTCTTTTTTGCCGCTGGGATTATAGTCGCAGATGCGTGGCTGATTGGTTTTTTGTGGCGCGTGCCGCGGACGATCCGCCCCAAAAAGCGCTCGAAAATGCCCGCGGGCAGTATCTTGTGGCTGACGTGGAGGAATTATATCCAGACAGTCTGTTTTGGGCTGTTGTTCTATGCGCTGTGCCAGTATGTCAATGCGGACAGAAATTACTACCACTATACAAATACCAGATGGATGCTGATTTTTTTGGCAGCCGCGCTGTTGATGAATTATCATGAAAGGCAGTTTGTCAACAAGCTCAGTCTGGTGTGGCTGGTTTTAGGGAGTGCCGGCTCTGTGTACTATTGCAGTTTTGTGCAGGGAGATGACAAGGAGCTGGTATTGGCGCGGCTTACCTGTGGCGTGGTGGTGGAGTGGGGGCTGCTGGTACTCAATATTATCCTGATTATAGCACAGACGCCCGAGCTTGCGACGGCTGGCGGTCAGA
>CAMWJQ010000168.1 GCA_947174615.1 uncultured Lachnospiraceae bacterium | reverse complement strand
TGGCGGCGGGAGAGTGCTTTCTTGCACTGGGCGCTGACACGGGGGGATCCATCAGACAGCCGGCATCCTTTTGCGGCGTGGTGGGACTAAAGCCCACATATGGAACGGTTTCGCGCTATGGACTGGTCGCATACGGCTCCTCGCTTGACCAGATAGGACCGCTGACAAAAAATGTGGCGGACTGCGCGGCTGTATTGGAGGTCCTTGCATCCCATGACAGAAAGGATTCCACGTCTATAAATAGAAAAGAAGAAGGAAAAGACACGGATTTTACAGCAGCGTTGGTAGATGATGTAAAAGGAATGAAAATCGGTATCCCAAGAGACTATTTCGGGGAGGGTCTTGACGCCGAGGTAAAGGACGCGGTGCTTGCAGCGGCAAAAGCGCTGGAGGAAAAGGGTGCTGTTGTTGAGGAGTTTGACCTGAGTCTTGTCGAGTATGCGATCCCAACCTATTATACGATTGCGGCGGCAGAGGCAAGCTCGAATCTGGAGCGTTTTGACGGAATCAAATACGGCTATCGCACGGCATCATTTGAAGGGCTTCATGATATGTACAAAATGACGCGCTCTGAGGGTTTCGGCGCGGAGGTAAAGCGAAGAATCATGCTCGGATCGTTTGTGTTAAGCTCTGGCTACTATGATGCCTACTATCTGAAAGCCCTGAAAGTAAAGGCAATGATTAAAGAAGCCTTTGACGAGGCATTTGCAAAGTATGACCTGATTCTTGGTCCTGTCGCGCCGACCACTGCGCCAAAACTGGGTGAAAGCTTGTCGGACCCCTTGAAAATGTATCTTGGGGATATTTATACAATATCCGTAAATCTGGCAGGACTGCCTGGTATCTCGCTGCCATGCGGGACGGATTCAAGGGGGCTGCCAATCGGTCTGCAGCTAATTGCAAACAGCTTTCAGGAAAAGAAACTGATACAGGCGGCGTATGCTTACGAAAAACGGAGTGGAAAATGAGAATATTATCTTGAATTATAAGACGGTGCAAAAGCAACGATGGAAAAGAGGAGTGAGAAAATGGCAAAACAATATGAGACTGTGATTGGTCTGGAGGTCCATGTGGAGCTTGCGACAAAGACAAAGATATTCTGCGGCTGCTCCACGGCGTTTGGCGGTGCGCCGAACACGCATACCTGCCCGGTCTGTACAGGTATGCCGGGTTCGCTTCCGGTGTTGAATAAGCAGGTGGTAAACTATGCGATGGCGGTTGGACTTGCCACAAACTGCACGATTACACAATACTGTAAGTTTGACCGGAAAAATTATTTTTATCCGGATAATCCGCAGAACTATCAAATCAGTCAGCTCTATCTGCCAATCTGCAGGAATGGTCATGTAGAGATCGAGACTTCTGCGGGGAAGAAGTCAGTTGGAATCCATGAGATTCATATGGAGGAGGACGCCGGAAAGCTGATTCATGACGAGTGGGAGGACTGCTCGCTGGTGGATTACAACCGCTACTGTGTGCCGCTCATAGAGATTGTGTCAGAGCCTGATATGCGCAGTGCCGAGGAGGTTATCGCATACCTCGAGAAGCTGCGCATGATTGTGCAGTATCTTGGCGCTTCGGACTGCAAATTAAATGAGGGCTCCATGCGTGCGGATGTCAACCTATCTGTCAGAGAAGTCGGCGCGGAGGCATTTGGGACACGCACAGAGATGAAAAATCTCAACTCGTTTCGCGCTATCACCCGCGCGATAGCAGGTGAGCGCGAACGTCAGATTGGGCTGCTCGAATCGGGGCATCAGGTGACGCAGGAGACAAGGCGCTGGGATGATGCAAAGGAGGATTCCTATGCAATGCGCTCAAAAGAGGACGCGCAGGACTATCGGTATTTTCCGGACCCGGATTTAACGCCTGTCTATATCAGTGATGCGTGGCTGCAGCAGGTCAGGGACAGCCAGCCGGAGTTTCGGGAGGAGAAGATAGCGCGCTACCAAAAAGAGTTTGATATTCCAGAGTATGATATTGGCATCATCACGGATTCGAAGCATCTGGCAGACTTGTTCGAGGAGACGGTGGCGATATGCGGTCAGCCCAAAAAGGTATCAAACTGGCTGATGGGAGAGACGCTGCGCCTGCTGAAAGAAAAGAACATGGACCCTGAGGATATCGTCTTTTCTCCGGAAAATCTGGCAAAACTGATTGGGCTGGTTGACAGCAGGGCGGTGAACTCCACTGTCGCCAAGGAAGTGTTTGAGGTAATGTTCGACGAGGATATTGACCCAGAGAACTATGTGGAGGAGAAGGGGTTAAAGACGGTCAATGACGAGGGCGCACTCCGAAAGACTGTCGAGGATGTCCTTGCGGCAAACCCGCAGTCTGTGGCGGATTACCGAAACGGGAAGGAGAAGGCGATCGGATTTCTGGTCGGGCAGACCATGAAAGCGATGAAAGGCAAGGCAGATCCTGGCATGGTAAACAAGGTGCTCAAGGAACTGTTATAAAATTTTATATTTAGTTACACAAAGAGTCATATTCCGACATAAGCTATAATAAACTTATAGATTGGAATATGACTTATGTATTTCTTCTTAATTATTTTGTTGCTTGTTGCTTTGATTTGCAGTGTTTTTTTCCATTTTCGGAAAAAGAAAGTTGTCTGCAGGATTCAGTGTATGGACAAATGCCAGAAATGCTGCAAGGTAGAGGAACTTGTCAAGCCGTTTGGCTATTGCTTTCATGAGGAGTGCGGCTTTTTTTCGAGCACGCTGGACGCATGGCAGAGGGAGGCGGGCTACGCATGGATTTATGATTATATGGCGCCGCGTTTCCAGATGGTTTTTGACGCACTGCCAGTCTATTTTGACTACGACGGCAGAACCTGGCTGATTGAGCTGTGGAAAGGGCAGTACGGCATCAATGCCGGAGGCGAAATCGGCATTTACCATGCAGACAGGATTCTCACCGAGAAGGAGTACCGGACGACACGGTTTGAGGCAGCGTCCAATTCAGAACTGCTGAACTGTTCGTTTGTGCTCTGCGGCAGGAATGGCAGCTGTGTCAAGGTCGCCCAGAATCACTGGTGGCTCACCGCGTTCTTTACAGGCAGTTTTGTGTGGTCGAAAGATTTGTGCATGAAGGCAACGATAAAGTTTCCGGACAAAAGAATGCAGTTTGCCTTTATCAGCGGGCTGCGTAAGGCGGGATGTGGGGAGCAGAATTTCTCCGTCAGCGGTTTTTGTGTGACGGTTCATTTCAACCGTGCGAGCAAGGTGCGCTACAAGCTGTGCACGCGTTTCTGGCGCTGTTTCTCCCAGTGGAAAAACAAGATTTTCTGCAAGCTCTACCTGTGGGTGACAAAACCGTTCCAGTGTACGGAGGATCGGGTTTTATGCCTGTACTACTTTATTCCAGGAGCATTTCGCCGGCTGTTTCGGATGCGCCGATTCAACAAGCGCTGTCATCGTAGAGAGCGCTGCTGCCGCAAGCGGTGCTGCAGAAAGGGGCGCCTGTGAGTGTTTCATCACGGCTGGGGCATGCTTTTCGCGATGCCCCAGTCCTGCCACTGACCTATCGCTCGCGATATGTCCTGATGAGCGACTGCCACAGAGGGGTTGGCACATCCTCTGACAATTTCCTAAAAAATCAGCATCTTTTTTTTGCGGCGCTAAAGTATTATTACAGAAGAGGATATACGTACATTGAGCTTGGTGATGGAGACGAACTCTGGGAGAACCGCAGCATGAAAAACATTGCCGAGGTGCACGATGAAGTCTTTGAAATCTTTGCGCAGTTTCATAGGCAAAACAGGCTGTATCTCATCTATGGAAATCATGATATGGTGAAAAAGAAAAAGAAATTACAGCTTCCGTACATATTTTACGAGGGAATTATTTTAAGTCCGCCCAATATGCCGCAGCGTGCATTATACCTGACGCATGGGCATCAGGCGAGTCTGTTCAATTCTACATTCTGGCGGGTGGCGTGTTTCTGTGTTCGGTATTTGTGGAGTCCGCTGGAGAATCTTGGCGTGCTCGACCCAACCAGCGCGGCGAAAAACTATCATGTGAAAAACAAATGTGAGACGCGGCTTAGCGACTGGGCATCCGAAAACAGGCATATTCTGATTACGGGGCACACGCATCGTCCTGTGATGCCAAGTGAGCCTTCTTTCTATTATAATACGGGAAGCTGTGTCCACCCGCGCTGCCTTACCTGTATAGAGATTGAACAGGGGGGCATGACGCTGGTAAAATGGAGCATGAGCGCACGCGCGGACAGCACGCTGTACGTGGCGCGTGAACGGATTTCCAGTTTTGTACCGATTCTGTCTGACAATTTTTTGAACGGTGGAAATAAAAAGGTTGACAAATGGATATAAAACGGATAATATACAAATATAGATATTTAAGAGAAATCTTAAGGAAGCGGGGCGCCTATGACCATAGAAGAAATGAAACAGAAGAAATTACAAAAAGGCTACAGCTATGCTCAGATTTCCGAATTGTCTGGGGTGCCGCTTGGCACAGTCCAGAAGATTTTTTCCGGGGAGACTGAGCATCCGCGGTATGCCACGCTTCAGGCGCTAGAGAAGGTATTGAGGAATCAAGATGCCAATATGATGTTGAATGACAGCGCAGTATTTTCCTATGGGAGTCCGCAGGAGAAGAGACAGGGGGATTACACGGTAGCGGATTATCTTGCAGTACCAGATGAAATCAGGGTGGAGCTGATTGACGGTGTGATTTATGATATGGCAGCGTCTGCATTTGAGCATCAGAAAATTGCTGGTGAGATTTACAGACAGATTGCAAATTACATATTGGAGAATAATGAGCAGTGTGAGGCAGGGATATCCCCGATTGATGTGCAGCTTGACTGTGACGACAAGACGATGGTGCAGCCGGATGTCCTTATTCTGTGCAACAGCAAAAAGATACAAAAAGGGCGGGTGTTTGGCGCGCCGGATTTTGTGCTGGAAGTTATATCACCATCAACGAAGCGGAAGGATTATTATAAGAAACTGGAGAAATACGAGAATGCAGGCGTGCGTGAATACTGGATTCTGGACCCATACAAAAGACAGCTCTTTGTCTTTTTCTTTGAGGGGGATATTTATGCCCACACATATGACTTGACACAGCCGGTTCCGGTTCATATTTATGAGGGAAAGCTGCAGATTTCTTTTGTCCATATACTGAGGTGGTGCAGCCAGACGTAAAGAGATCGGGGCAGTGAATGCGAAAGAGGCAGTGTGTTATGGACATACGCAGCAATTCAGGGAGATGATAAAAATCGTTTGGGAGTATGGCATTCGGCAGGCAGACATAAAGAGTGAAGCGTATCCTCAGCGGCTGTGTTCCATCGCAAAGGCGCCGGACTGTTTATATTACAGGGGAAATATTGAGCGTATCAATCAAAATCACAGCATTGCGGTGATTGGCAGCAGGCGCGTGTCGGAAAACGGGAGAACGCTTGCCTATCAGATTGGATATGCATTGGGCAGAAGAGGAATCAATGTGGTAAATGGACTTGCACTCGGATGTGACACCTATGCGCTGTATGGAGCGCTTGCGGCAGGCGGAACGTGTGCCGCAGTGCTGCCCTGCGGATTGGCGCAGATTGTGCCGCATTCCAATGCGTTCCTTGCCCAAAAACTGTTGTCAAACGGCGGTTGTCTAGTCAGTGAATATCCGCCCATGATACCTGCACAGAAATATCAGTATGTGGACAGAGACCGCATCCAAAGCGGAGTCAGCGATGGCGTGCTCGTGATCGAGGCGGAATATGACAGTGGCACAATGCACACAGTTCGGTATGCCATCAAGCAGGGGCGCTTGCTGGCATGTATCGACAGCCAGATGGTGCGATACCGTTCTGGAAACCAATGGATTGAAGACCTCAATGGTGCATCTGTAATAAGGGGAACAGGAGATTTGGACTGCTTTATTGCACAGTTGCGGCAAGAGATTGTTTACAGGCAGGTAACATTGGAAGCGGCTATGGACAGCTGGCATTTGTGAGCAGCGTGTACATATCGCAGGTGTGGGCGAATAGGGATGTGTGCTGAAGCACATATGGGGTATCAAGATGAATTATCAATTATTTCAAACATTTTTAAAGATATCTCGGTTTGATGAGATACAAATAATAGGAAAGGACGTCATGCTCGATGATGCGTGTATTCATATCGTCGGCATGGGACTGCGAAAGGAAGGTCCCAATAAAGGACCATATTTGTATATATTCGAAGAGCAGCCGCAGCAGGAGGAGTGCACTGCGTGCAGGCACAATCAGACGAAAAGGGAGTCCATGCTGGAAGCGGAACATACAGATCGAAGCAGCAGTAAGGCATTGCATATCCGACAAATAAAAATCGGAGAAACTTACTATTCCTTTCAAGGCGGCAGTATGGGAAGCCTGCTGCAGGCAGATTTTGTACAAGCATATCTTTTTATTCAGCAAATGACGGAAAACGGCTGGTGCATACCCAAGGAGTCTCTGTTTTATGAGATGGATTGGCATCATATAGCGCTGGCAGAGCTGCGGCTAAATGGTGTTTATGACAACCTTCCAGAACTTAAAGGCGAAATCGGACAGGTGACGCTTGGCATGACAAGCAGACAATATACCGTGCAGATTCCTGTGCAGTTAGAGCGGGGAAAGACTGCCGAACTTAGATTTTCTCTGGAGGAAGGCGGGGAGGAAATCGTATGCTACATCAATCAGGTAGGAATGTCACAGCCTTTGCAGGAACAGCAGGAAAGATTTCAGGATGTACAATTTCGGGAAATAGCTTTACAGCATCAATCAATAGAAGAATTTGAGAGAATGAAAAAAAGCGTTTTGGATGCACTCGAGGAACAGTGCCCGGCAGGAATGGGATATTTTACGGTGGAGTATGAATGCACAAGGGAAAATTTCAGTGCACAGTTTTATACCGTCGAGGAGCTGGACTGCGTTCTGGAACCTGTTGAGACACATATCATCGGTGGGAGTACAGGCGTGACAACAATCCTGATGATGGGCGGGAAGCCGGAGCCGGAGACGGGACCGCATGGATTGCGAAGCAGAAGCACAGTAGTACAATCCGTTGTGCCGGTTGAAACACAAACGTTGGCGGCAGAGCTGTTTTTAATCATAGAGACAATACCGGAAAAGGACTATCATTTCAAGGTATAGAGGCTGTGCACAGAAACCATAGTGGTAATCGAATTATGAGAATTTCATTTGATTTGGACGATACACTTTTTGTATCAGAGGAAAATTTTAAAGTGGAGCCGCCATTAAAATTTCCATTCAGTGTGATCTATAAAGAACGGCTACGGCTGGGAACGGTAGCGCTTATGAAATACATTCGGGAGCAGGGCATGGAACTGTGGGTGTACACCACTTCTTTTCGTTCCGAACAGTATATACGAGGGTTGTTTCGATGTTATGGAATAAAGTTTGACAGTATTGTGAATGGGGCAAGACATGCGCGTGAAGTGCAGGCAGGGCGAACGGAGGCTATGCCCTCCAAATACCCAGGTCGATATCGAATCGACTTGCATATTGATGATGATCGTTCTGTTGCGGAGAATGGGAGGACTTACGGGTTCCATGTTTTGATTGTAGGCGGTCAGGATGATAATTGGACGGATTCCATTATAAAGGAAATTGAGCGAATCAGAAAAAGCCAGGAGTCCTAAAAATGCTGATTCGATCTCATGTTCAATTTGTGATATTTTTCAACATATAAGCGGCATATTCTTTGGCAAGAACGACGTTTGGTATCATGGTACTGTCAGACGTGTATTCTTCCAGTGCGTCGGTAATCAGAGGCGCATATTTTTGTGGAAGATTTGCAAGTCCCCACGTTCCGCCTTCCAGCTTGGACAGGATGAGATGTTCGTTCTTATAGGCGAGCACACGACATAGATTGAGGGTGATGTACATCGGATTTTCGATGATTTCCTCCACCGCGTGTTCAATGTCACTTCGGATACTGTCAAAATAATATTCGGAATCAACTTCGGAGAAAACTTCGTCAATTCCCTTACCAAAAAGCACGATTCCTCTGTGATAGAGGATTGTAAAATGCGCAGCTAAGTCTTTGTCGGTTCCGTTCATTTTTTTGATGTAATCTTCCGGATTGGACAGATACCAGTCCAGATGTGCAGCGGAAAAATGAAGCTCAAAGGGTGTCGGATAGACAAAGGGGCGGCAAACGGATTTTTTCACGATGCTTAGCTCAAGTCCTTTTGCGGGAACAATGGTCAAATCAAGGCTGTTTAGTGCAAGAAC